>JBDKHE010000105.1:0-2645 GCA_039797805.1 Verrucomicrobiota bacterium | reverse complement strand
CAAGAAATGATCCTCACCATGACACCCGGACTCACACCCGTGTTGCTCGTCGCGCCAAAGCCCAAAGGGCGACGGCGGATGGTCGCGCTGCAGACGGAATAACCACCCAGAGTCCCTCCCTCCACCTGCTCATTCTTCTACTCCCAGCCTTCTCCCACCCATCCCATCCACCCGCACCAGAGCATAAACGAGAACGAGTAAGAGTAAGAGAACGATTCCCGTCTCACCTCCTAGCTCCCTGCTCCCTGCCCCCTGCTCCTTCTCCCTCCTCCCACCCTCCTCCCCCTCCTTGAACTCCCTCAAGCTCGCCCTCCGACAGCTGACCAAGTCACCCGGGTTTACCCTGACGGTGACGATCGTGCTGGCGTTGGGCATCGGCGCCACCACGGCGATTTTCAGCGTGGTGCATGCCGTGCTGCTGCATCCGTTTCCTTACAAGGAGGGCAACAAGATTCTGTTCGTCGGTTCGAGCCGGGCGGAGGAACCCAACAGCCAGATGCCCGTCGCCTATCCCGATTATCTAGACTGGCGCCAGAGCGTCAAAAGCGTCGAACACCTCGGGTTTGCGAGTGGCACCTCCGCGACACTCACCGGCATCAAGGAACCGGCTGTCGTCCGCCAGGGGGCGATCTCCGCCCCGGTCTGGCCCCTGCTCGGCCTGCGGCCCGTGCTGGGCCGGGTGTTCACCGAGGCCGAGGATCACGTCGGGGCGGACCCGGTGTGCGTGCTGAGTCACGCGACGTGGCAAAAGCATTTCAACGGTGATCCGTCCGTCCTCAACCGCGTCATCATTCTGGACGGAAAAAGCTACACGATCATCGGCGTGATGCCCCCGCGCTTCAAATTCTGGGCCGCCGACGTCTGGACTCCCGTCGGTCTCCAGGCCGACTCCGACATCATGCGCAGCCGCGTCATGCGCATGGACTCCTGGGTCGTGACCCGGGCCGCGCCCGGTTTCACGATGGAGGATGTGCGGACAGAACTGAACCTCCTGGCGAAGCAGATCGAACTCGCGCATCCCGAGACCAATAAGAACATCCGGGTTAATCTGAATTATCTGGCGCAGGGAGTGAGCGGTCCGTTTCGCGATCCGCTGCTCGGACTCCTCGCCGCCGTCGCCTGCGTGCTGCTGATCGCCTGCGCCAATGTCGCCAATCTGCTCCTGGCGCGCACCGGTGCCCGTCGCCGCGAATTCGCGGTCCGGGCCGCGCTGGGCGCAACCCGCCGCCAGCTCATCCGCCAGACCTTGTGGGAATGCCTGCCCCTGGCCTTGTTGGGGGGCTGCGCCGGACTGGGCGTGGCCGTCTGGGGCCTGGATGGCCTGTTGGCGATCCTGCCGTCCGAAGCCGTGCCGGCCGAGGCGCAGATCGGCGTCAACGGTCCGGTCATGCTCTTCTCCCTCGTGGTCACGCTGGGAACATTGTTGCTCTTCACGCTCTTTCCCGCGCTCGACGGCTCTCGCGTCGCGCTCAGTCCGGCCCTGCAGGAGGACGGCCGCGGCACGGCCAGCCGTCGCACCGGTCGGGTGCGCGCCGGCCTCATCGTGACGGAGGTCGGCCTTTCCCTGATGCTGCTGGTCGGCGCCGGTCTGCTGCTCCGCAGTCTGGGTCGCATCTACGCCGTGGATGTCGGCTTCAACCAGGAAAACCTTCTGCTGGTGCCGTTGCAACTGCCCGAAGCCCGCTATGCCGGCAGCGAGCAGGCGACCGCCTTCTTCGAGAACGCCGTCGCCCGGCTGCAATCCCAGCCGCAGATCGCGGCGGCGGCCGCGAGCACCAACGTCCCCTTCATCGGCGGCAACGGCATGCCGCTCGCGGTCGAAGGCAAGTCCTACAACGATCTCAGCGAGATCCGGGGCGTCCAATTCTCCCTCGTCACCCCACACTATTTCCAGGCGCAGGGCCTGCGGCTGGTGCGCGGCCGGGCCTTCGAGGACACCGACCGGGCCGGGAGCCAGCCGGTCATCATTCTCAACGAAGCCGCCGTGAAGGAATTCCTGCCGGAGGGCAACCCCCTCGGCCGCCGCGTCATGCTCGGCGCGCCCGATCATTTGCTCAAGCCCGGCATGCTGCCCGCGGGCTTCGATCACTTTGAATGGGCGACCGTCGTGGGTGTGGTGAAGAGCGCCCGCCACTTTGGCCTGCAGAGCGATCCGCCTCCCGCCGCCTACATCCCGGTGCGGCAGTCCTGGGACTACGCCCAGATGCGCCGCACCATGTTTCTGTTGGTACGCACCAAGGGTAACCCGCTCGACGCCGTGCCGATGTTGCGCGGTGTCATCAAGTCCCTCGACCAGGACCTCCCCGTCGAGCGCATCACCACGATGGAGCACAGCATCGGCGACTCCCTGCAGGGCCAGCGCTTCCAGACGCTTCTGCTCGGCCTCTTTGCATCCGTGGCCCTCGTCCTCGCCAGCGTAGGCATCTACGGTGTCGTGGCCTGGAACGTCACCCAGCGCACCCGCGAGATCGGGGTCCGCCTCGCGCTCGGGGCGACCCGCCGCAACGTGCTGACCTTGGTCATCGGACAGTCGATGCGCATCGTCCTGCTCGGAATCGCCCTCGGCACCTTTGCTTCCTTCGCCCTTGCCCACCTGATGCAGAAGACCGTCTTCGGCATCAGCCCTTTCGATCCCCTCACCTTTG
>JBDKHE010000104.1:0-6703 GCA_039797805.1 Verrucomicrobiota bacterium | reverse complement strand
GCGCTCTGTGACGAAAATCACTGATTTTCTTTGTCGAAGGCGGCGTCGAAGGCGATCTGGCTGCGGGCGAAGTCGAGCTTGCGCAGGAATGCGCAGGACTCGGCGGCGCCGTGCTCGCGGTCCATGCGGATGTCCTCCCACTCGACGGAGAGCGGGCCCTGGTAGTTGATGTCGTTCAGGGCGACGATGATCTCCTCGAAGTTGATGTCACCGCGACCGACCGAGCGGAAATCCCACGCGCGACGCGCGTCACCGAAGTTGGTGTGCCCGCCGAAGGTGCCGACCGTGCCGTCACCGTGACCCCACCAGACGTCCTTCATGTGCGCGTGGAAAATCCGGGCGCCAAAGGTGCGGATGAACTTAACATAGTCCACGCCCTGGTAGCCGAGGTGTGAGGGGTCGTAGTTGAAACCGAAACGCTTGTGTCCCTTCACGGCGGCGACGGCGCGCTGGGCGCTGGCGATGTCGAAGGCGATCTCGGTCGGGTGGACCTCCAGCGCGAAGTTGGCGTTCTGCTTCTCGAATTCCTCGAGGATCGGGCCGAAGCGCTTGCCGAAGTCGGCGTAGCCGGCATCCCAATAGGCCTGCGACGTCGGCGGGAAGGCGTAGATCGAGTGCCAGATGGAGGAACCGGTGAAGCCGTTGACGATGGCCGGGGCCTTGCTGCCCTTGGCGCCGGGCTTGGCGTTGAAGAAGCGGCGGGCGGCCTTGGCCGTGAGCGCCATCTTCTTCGCGGCGCGCTTGCGCACGCCCTCGGGCTCGCCGTCACCCCATACGTCGGGCGGGAGGATGGACTTGTGGCGCTCGTCGATGCGGTCGCAGATGGCCTGGCCGACGAGGTGACTCGAGATGGCGAAGCAGGTGAGACCGTTGTCCTTCAGCGTGTCCCACTTCTCCTTGATGTACTTGTCCGACGAGGCGGCCTGATCGACATCGAAGTGGTCGCCCCAGCAGGCGAGTTCGACACCGTCATAGCCGAGCCGCTTGGCCAGCGGCGCGAGCTTGGTGAGAGGCAGGTCGGCCCATTGGCCGGTGAAGAGGGTAATGGAACGAGGCATAGTGGGGAGGAGTTAAGTGACAGCTAACAAGGAACGGAAGAGGAGGGAACAAGGATCAAGGGACAAGTAACAAGAAGTCGAACCGACAAACCCCCGACAACAAGCAACAGTCAACAAGTGGCAAGAACTGGGAATCAGCTCCTGGCACTTGCGACTTGAAACTTGTCACTTCGCCGCAGCTCAATGCGCCGCGGCGGCGGCCGGCTTTTTCTTCAGCACGGCGATGAGAATGAACACGACCGTGAGGATGGCGGGCAGAATCGCGACCTTGCCGAGGGCATCGAGACCGGCGGCGGCCTGGATGGCGGCGAGGGCGTCCCCGGTCGGGGTCATGCCGGCGGTCGTGCGCTCGGCGATGCCCGTGTCGTACCACTTGCCGATGATCGGGAGCACGAAGCTGACGCTCAGCATGCCCGCGCCGCCGATGATCGCCATGCCGAGCGCCCCGGTCTTGGGATAGTTCTCGGCAACAAAGCCGACCATCGTGGGCCAGAAGAAGCACACGCCGAAGGCGAAGACGGTCGCGGCGGCAAACAGCATGTTGCCGCTGGCGTGGCTCATGGCGTAGAGGCCGAGGGTCGAGAGGATTGCGCTCATCACGAGCATGCCGCTCGGCGCGAGCTTGTGCACGAAGGGACCGGCAAACATGCGGCCGACGGCCATGATGCCGTTGATCCAGACGAGGACGAGAATGCCCGAGACGCCGGCGTGCGAAAGGATGTTGGGGATCCACTGGCCGGAGCCGAGCTCGGTGGCCGCGGTCAGGAGCATGCAGACCACCATGAGAATGAAGCCCGGAGCAAAGCAGGCCGCAAACATCGAGCCGGTGGACTCACCGCGCTCCACGCGGGCGGTCTTCGGCATTTCCTGGCTGCCCGTGAAGAACATGAAACCGTAGATGACGAGCGGCAGCAGCATGGTCGCAAACTGCGCCTTCCAACCGAGACCCACCTTGGCGAACAGGAAGGCAAGCAGGCCGCCGATCACGATGCCGCCGGGAAACCACACGTGGAAATGATTGAGCTTCGTGGTCTGGTCCTTGGGATAGAGCGTGGCAATGAGGGGATTGCAGGCCGCCTCGACCGATCCGTTGGCAATACCGAAGAGGAGCGTGCCGCAGAACAGGCTCTTGAAGTCCCAGGCGAAAATAGTGAGCAAGATGCCCGCGAGATGCCCGACGAACGCGAGGCCGAGGATGCGCTTGAAGCCCAGGGCGTCGACGAGCGGACCGCCGATCATCATGGCGAGCGTGAAGCCCCAGAAGGCCGTGCCGTTGACCCAGCCGGCCTGCTCGTTGGTGAGATTGAATTGGGTGATCCAGTCGCCGGTGGCTCCGCCACGGATGGCGAAACTCATGGCGGTGGTGATCAAGGCGGCGCAACTGGCCGTGAACAGACGGGACGGATTCATGGGTGGTGTGATGGGGGTTGGGGAACGAAAAACGCCGTCATTCAAAGCAATTCTTGCCGGGAATGAACACTAAATTCTTGAGAAGCGTTGTCCTCAATTTGCGCTACACGGTTCGGCCTGCCGGCGTGATCGCAGCCGGCCGCCACGGCGACGGCCGCGCGCTTGGACCATCGCGGACGCTTCACCCGCGCTCCCGGGGATATGCCAACCCGAGGCGCTGCGGATTCTCCGTGGCCGCCGGGGCAACCGCCGTGCCTTGGGTCTTTCCCGGCTCTCGCTCCGTTCTCCCTGCTCCTTGCTGTCCGCAACGACGACTCAAACCAGACCCAGCTTTTCCAACACCTCGCGGGGCGGGCCCTTGAACTCGGGTAGCGGCATGTTGCCGATATAGCCGATGTCCTTCATGCCCTCGGGCATGGTGTAGAAACCGCCGGCCGTGAGGTCGCGGAACTTGGCGAAAAACTTCGCACCTTGCTTATACTCCGGCTTCGCGTCGGGGGCGTGGCAAAGATCGTCGGCGATGGCGGCCTTCTGCGCCTCGGTGAGATCAGCGAATTTCCGGTCGAAGCGGCGCTGCGCCTCCTCGTCGATCCACCGAAGCCCCTTGAGGACGGTCTCCCGGTCCCCCATTTGGTTCGGGTACGGCGAGCTGATCCACTCATCGATGAAATCATGCACCTTCAGGTCCGCGGCGGAAGGCACGCCGTTTTCGGCGGGAATAATCAGGGCGCACAACGCCGCCGCGGTGCGACGCTGGGCGTCGGTCATCGTCAGCGGCCAGAAATCCCCCGGAGCGTACTCCTTATTGAGCAGTGGGTCCGTGCCATAGCCCTTGGTGGCCGGCACCGCCGCGGCCGCTGGGGAGGCGAACAGCGAACGGTCGGTGACCGCCGCGGCGGCACTCGCGGCGAGCAGCCATTTGATGGCGGTACGGCGGTCGAGACGGGGAAGGTCGGAGGACATGGTGGGGTCTGGGTTCCGGGGTCTGGGCTCTGGGGCGGTGCTTAAATCCAGTGAGGAAATCGCGGCAATGGGTCGGGTTTCTGAGGGTGCCGGAATCTCCAGATCCCAGACCCTGGATCCTTTTCCCTCTATAAATCCCCTTTTTTCATCTCCGCCAGCATGTGTTCCCCCGCGCGCCAGGCCAGGGCCATGATGGTAAGCGTGGGATTCTTGTCGGCGTTGCCCACGAAGGGCGCGCCGTCGGTGAGATAAAGATTCGGCACGTCCCAGGTCTGACACCACTGGTTGGTGACGGATTTTCTGGGATCGGCACCCATGATGGCACCGCCGACCTCGTGGATGATGCGACCACCCTTCTCGATCGGTGAATCTTCCGTGGCCCGTTTGCGGGCGGAGTTGCGACCAAGCACCCGCCCGCCCATGGCCCGGATGATCTCCCCGAAGGTCTCCTCCATGTGCAACGCCTGTTTCAGCTCATGGTCGGACCACTGCCACGTGAAGCGCAGCACCGGGATGCCCCACTTGTCCTTCACGACGGGGTCGAGTTCACAGAAGGAATGTTCGTTGGGGATCATCTCCCCCCGGCCGGAAAAGCCCATGAATGAACCATAATAGCGGCGGGCGTCCTCCTTGAACCGCCGGCCATAGCTGCCGCGGGTAAAACGCTCCAGTCCGCTCCCGGTGCCCATGCCGGGCATGCCCGGGCCGCCGCCGTACTCGATGTGGTAGCCGCGCGCAAAGCCCAGGTCGCCGCGCAGCTGCTGTTGATAAAGCCACCAAGGCACGTAGGCGTGCCCGCCACCTGCGCCATCTTCATTCATGGGTGGCAGCGACTCGAGCGCCGGGATCTGGCCGCTGAGACTGGCCCCGACCGTATCCATGATGTAACGGCCCACCAGGCCGCTGGAATTGGCCAGACCCTGCGGGAAAAGAGCCGACTTGGAGTTCAGGAGCAACCGGACGGTCTCCATGCCACTCGCGGCCAGGACGACAATCCGGGCGCGGGCGCGGCGCTCCTTGCCGGTGGTCTTGTCGACGTAGATGACTCCTTCGGCCCGGCCCTGGGTGTTGAGGGTGACCTCACGGGCCATGGCGTTGGTGACGATATCGAGGTTGCCGGTAGCGAGGGCCGGGGGCAGGTGGACCGTGGTCGACTGGTAGTTGGCGCGGATCGCACAACCGCGGCCACAAGGGGTGGCCCAGAAACACGCCGCCCGCTCGCTCATGGCCTGGGCCAGCACGCGCTGGGCCTTCAGGTTGCCCGGATGTAATTTCTTCGGCAGGATATCCGGATCCTGACGTTGCGTGAGGACGGCCCGGTGGATCGCGATGGCGGGAATGCCCAGCGACTTCATGTGCTTCTGCGCGAGGCGCTCACCGGTCCGCATGACCGGGGGCGGCTGGAGGCAGCCGGCCGGGGAGTCGGGTGTGTTCTCCAGGCCGTTGTTGTCCCCATAGACCCCGATGAGCATCTCGACCTTGTCGTACCAAGGCGCTATGTCCTCGTAGCTGAAGGGCCAGTCAAAACCCAGACCGTCGCGGCTCTTCGCCTTGAAATCATAGGGACCGTTGCGCAGGGAGATGCGGCCCCAGTGGTTCGTGCGGCCGCCCAGCATGCGCGCCCGCCACCATTCGAACTGGCGCGCGGGATCGTCAGAGGCATTGGTGTAAGGCTCGTCTGGCACCTGCCAGCCGCCATCCACCGTCGAGTCGTGGAAGCCAAAGGGCTTGTCCGGCGTGCCCGCACCCCGGAGCGGCGCCTGGCCGTTGGTCTGGAACATCGGGGTCTCCTTGACCGGGTCGTAATCGCGCCCCGCTTCGAGCATGAGGACCTTGGCCCCGTCCATCGTGAGCGTGTAGGCGGTCTGGCCGCCGGCCGCGCCGGAGCCGACAACAATCACATCGTAATCGTTCTTTACCTGATCGGGGGTGATGATCGGCATAAGGGGTGGCCGCCGCGCGGGTGCCTTCAACTGAGGCGACGATCCGTAGCAGCGCAAGGGGAAAGGTCCGTCGGGTGGGATCGAACTCACTCACTCAGTCAACCTCGGTCCGGCTCGCCGGGCATATCCGGCAGCCAGCCGGGGCGCCTGTGCGCCGCCTCGCCGGGTGGCGCGACCCGTTTTCCCCGGGACGCTTCTTGCTCCTTGCTCCCCGCTCCATGCTCCATTTTGTTGTCCCTTCCATGGCCAAAATCGAAGTCAACCAAGTCGCCGAGATCCTCAAGAAGCACAAACTGGAGCCCTCCATCCTCCGCGAGATCGTCGAGGAGATGAACGAAATCACCCAGCCCGCCGCCGACGATGACATCAAGCCGCCCGCGATGAAGAAGCAGTTCGTCGTGCTGCTCTCCGACCCCGAGGGCAAGCTGCCCGCCAAGGACCTCACCGGCTGGGTCGTGCAGATCCCGGAGAACGCCAGCCCCTTCTCCACCACGGACCGCATCTTCAAGGGCGCCTACGACTTCAACGCCTCCAAGAAAGGCCGTCTTCTGCCGGTGAAGTCCGTCGGCGAGGCCCTCGAGAGCGCCAGCGCCAAGTATTTCAAGGAAGCCGAACTCTGGGTGAAGACGAAGATGCCCGTCGCCGTCGTCGTGACCGACAACGTGCTGCCGAAGGACGAGTTCAAGACCGAGAAGGTCGACCGCCGCCGCAAGCTCGACGAGGAGTGAAATCCCCACAGCCGCGCGAATCCTCCGGATGACCCGCGCATCAGGTTGCAGGCGGCACCTAAACGCGCCGCGCCTGCAAAGCCTTCGCTTGCGGTGATGACAATGTGGGAGCGAGCTTGCTCGCGACTCCGGGTGGTGGTTGTCGCGAGCAAGCTCGCTCCCACAATTCCAACTCCCGGGAAACAGCTCACTATTCCGAGCTGTACGGGCGCCGCAGATCGGCGCCACCGCCAGCGGCGGTCTGACAAAGTCATTGAAACCCACCCGCGGGTGCGGAAGGGTTAGGCGTGCTTGCTGATCTGCCTGCCAATCTGATGCAACGAATCCCGGCCCGCGTGCGGCCGGTCGTGCTCATCGTCATTCTCGGTCTGGCCGCGGGGCTCGCGGCGGTGCTCTTCCACCTGGCGATCCATCTCGTCTATCACCAGGGACTGGAGAGGCTGACGCACCTCTCGACCCGAAACTTCCTCATCAGCAGTTTCTTTCTGATGGCGGGCACCTCGGCGATCTCGGGCTGGCTGCTCACCAAATTCTGTCCCGAAGCGGCGGGCAGCGGTATTCCCCAGGTGAAACTGGCCTTCTGGAAGGATTTTGGCTACAT
>JBDKHE010000103.1:0-7372 GCA_039797805.1 Verrucomicrobiota bacterium | reverse complement strand
CACATAGTTTTCACCGCCCAGCTCGACGGTGGCTTCCATGGCCTTCTTCACCTGCGCTGCCGCGTAGGCGAACACGTGGGCGTCGGGATTGGTGGAGGCGCCGCACATGAAGCGCGGGTTGCTGAAGAGGTTGGCCGTGCCCCAGAGGAGCTTCACGCCCGTGGCCTTCTGCAGCTGCTTGGCGTGGGCGACGATCTTGTCGAGGTTGCGGTTCGACTCGGCCAGGGTCTTGCCCTCGGGCGCGATGTCGCGGTCATGCCAGCACCAGAAGGGGGACTCGATCTTCTGGAAGAACTCAAAAGCGGCGTCCATGCGCAGCTTGGCGACGGAGACCGGGTCCTTGCCGCGTTCCCACGGGCGGTTGATCGTGCCCGGACCGAACGGATCGGAACCGGCGCCGCGGAAGGAGTGCCAGTAGGCGATGGAGAAGCGCATGTGCTCCTTCATCGTCCGGCCGTCGATCACCTCGGCGGGGTTGTAATGCTTGAAAGAAAGGGCGTTAGCCGAGCTCGGGCCTTCATAGGCGATCTGGCCGATTCCGGGGAAGTGCTGCGAAGATTTTTTCATGGAGGGTAAGGGTTGAAGATACAGCATAGCCCAAACGGCTCCCCGATCGGTAGTAATTATCCAAATAAAACTATCGATATTTAACACACCCCGCGCATCGTCCGAGCCATGCCCAGTCCGGCCAAAGCGCGTCCGCGGGTCGCCCTCCTGATCGAAACCTCGAACGGTTACGGGCGCGACCTGCTGCACGGGGTGCACGACTGGACACGGGCGAGCCAGTCCTGGTCGATCCGGTTCACGGAACACCCGTTGCGCACGGCGTTGCCGGCCTGGCTCAATCACTGGGAGGGTGACGGCATCATCGCGCGCGTGGACTCGGATGAGATCGCCCAGGCCCTGCGCCGGAAGGGTTTGCCGGTGGTTGACGTGAGCGCCGAGCGGGCGCGTTCGGAGTTTCCCCGCGTCAGCATCGACAACCGGGCCGTGGCCCGGCTCGCCGCCGAACATCTGCTGGGCAAGCAGCTGCGGCACTTCGCCTATTGTGGCGACGGCGAGTCCCTGTGGTCGAACCAGCGCGGGCTGGCTTTCCAGGCGGCGATCAAGGCGCAGGGTCTGCGCTGTGAGGAATTCCGGACGGAACCCCGCGCGGTCCGCAGCTGGGACGCGGAGGTGCAGGCCCTCGCGAAGTGGTTGCGGCAACAGCCGCGACCGCTGGGGCTGTTCGCGTGCTTTGACGGCCGCGCCCAGTTCGTGCTGGAAGCCTGTCATGTCGCCCGGCTGAGCGTGCCCGAGGAAGTGGCCGTGCTGGGCGTGGACAACGATCAGTTGATCTGTGACCTTTGCGACCCGCCCCTGAGCAGCGTGTTGCCGAACGCCCGGCGGACCGGCTACGAGGCGGCGGCGATCCTCACGCGGCTGATGAACGGCAAAAAGCCGGTGGCTGCGGACTCACGGGAGATCGAGCCGGTGAGGGTGGTGGAGCGCCGCTCGACCGACGCGCTGGCGGTGAACGACCGGCATGTCGGGGCGGCTCTGCAATACATCCGTGCGCACGCGCAGGACGGCATCGGCGTGAAGGACATTTTGCGGGCCGTGCCGGTTTCCCGGACCCTGCTGGAACGGAAGTTTGTCCGCGTGCTGGGCGAATCGCCCCACCGCCACATCAAGCGCCTCAAGCTCGAGCGCGTGCGCCAGCTGCTGGCGGAGACCGACGTCCCCATCGCGCGCATCGCGGACCTCACCGGCTTCGAGTCACCCAGTTATCTGAGTGCCGCCTTCAAGAAGGAGACCGGCGTCACTCCCCGGAGCTTTCGCGCAAAACAACGCCACATCCGGTGAGTGTGCGGGACGCCTGCGCCGTCCAGGACGGTTGGGGTCCGCGGGGGGTAGCGCACTAGGCAAGCCTGCGCAAAGCCCTCGCCAAAACAAATTGCCGGCGGCTCGGCGTGCCATCGCCGAATCGCGCGTCCCTCGTTTTTCATGAAATGAGCGGCCCGGGTAACATCACGCTCATGGCTAACGTCTTAGTCGCATAAGCGCCGGTTTCCCAATGCCTGCTGTTCGTTTCTGGCTGTTGGGGAGCCGGGCCTGTTTCTCTCCATTATCAACAGTTACAATAACATACGTTACATCCCTACCATGAATGCCTCAAGTTTTGGGTCGGCTCATCGCGTGATCTCCCTTTCCGGCCTGCGGGCTGTTTTGTTTGGACTTGGTTGCTTGCTGGCGGTCGGAGCCTTTGCCCAGGAGGAAGGCCCGCCGCCACCCGATGCGCCCGAGGGTTCGCCGGCGGACGGACGGATGCGTGGGCAGGGACAGGGGCAGGGACGCCGGGGCAATTTTAATCCCGAGGAAATGCGCGCACGGATGGCGGAACGTTTGCGCGAGCAACTGGAAGTGACTGATGACGCCGAGTGGCAGTTGATCATGGAACGCATCACGAAGGTGACCGAACTCCGCCGCGGAATGGTCGGTGGCGGCATGATGTTTGCACGCGGCGGCAACGGCGGTGACCGCCAGGGCGGCGGCAACGCGGACCAGTCCGCCTTGCAACAGGCCGTGAAGGACAAACTGCCCGACGCGGAGATCAAGGCCCGCATGGTCCGTCTGCGCGAGTCCCGCAAACAGAACGAGGCCAAGCTGGCCCAGGCCCAGGAAGAACTGCGGGCCGTCCTCTCCGTCCGCCAGGAAGCGATTGCCGTTCTCTACGGGATGCTGCCTTGAAATCCGTTTCCGCAACAACCGCCCCGTCTGACGGGGTCACGCCCTCGTTGCCGCCGCTGCTGACCGCCATGATCGCGGGCCGGCAGCTGACGGCCGCCGACGCCACCCAGTATCTGGCCGGCAAACCGGCCGACGAGCCCCTTCACGAGGCCGGTGTGCTCCGCTGGCTTGCGGGCGAGTATGGCGTCACGTTCGCGCCGCTCGACGAGCTGGAGCCGGACAAGCAGGTGCTTGCCCTGTTTCCCGCCCGTCTGCTGCTGCGGGACGAGTTGCTGCCTCTGCGCAAGACAGACGACGAGATCGAGGTGGCCACCAGCCGCCTCTTTGCCACCCAGGCGCTCGATGGGTTGCGGACCCTCACCGGTCTGCGTCTGCGCGCCGTTTTGGCTCCGACCGAGCTGATCCAACGCGAGCTCAAGAAACGCCTCGGCGTCGGCGCCGACACGATCGACACGCTCGACGAGGAGACGGCGCTGCAGGTCGTCGACGACAGCGGCGACCAGGACACGAATCTCAACGAGGCGGCCGAGGACGCGTCGATCATCCGTTTCGTCAACCAGGTCCTGAAGGACGCCATTGATCTCCGTGCGTCCGACATCCATCTGGAACCCTTCGAGGACGAATTCCGCATCCGCTACCGCATCGACGGTGTGCTGCAGGACATTCCCGTGCCGGCGCAGGTCAAACGCTTCCAGCCCGCGATCGGCGCGCGCATCAAGATTCTCAGTCATCTCAACATCGCCGAAAAGCGCCTCCCGCAGGACGGCCGCATCAAGGTGCGCATCGACGCCGCCGAGGTGGACATCCGTGTCTCGGTCATTCCCATGCTGCACGGAGAAGCCGTGGTGCTGCGCCTGCTGCGTCAGGACAAATCCCTGCTCGGCGCCCGCGAGCTCGGCATGGCGGAGCGCGAACTCGGCTGTCTCGAACGCGTGCTCCAGCTCCCGCACGGCATCGTGCTCGTCACGGGCCCCACCGGCAGCGGCAAGACTTCGACCCTCTACACCGCGCTGCACGAGATCAACGACTCGGAGCGCAAGATCATCACGATCGAGGACCCGATCGAATACCAGCTGAAGGGCATCAACCAGATCCAGGTGTCGGAGAAGTCCGGACTCACCTTCGCCCGCGGCCTTCGCTCCATTTTGCGTCATGATCCCGATGTCATTCTGATCGGTGAAATCCGCGACGCCGAGACGGCGCAGATTGCGGTCCAGGCCTCGCTGACGGGCCATCTGGTCTTTTCGACGCTGCACACCAACGACGCCGCCGGTGCCGTGACGCGCCTCGCCGACATGGGCGTTGAGCCGTACCTGGTGGCCTCTTCGCTGGAAGCCGTCCTCGCCCAGCGCCTCGTGCGTGTGCTTTGTCCCCATTGCAAGGCGGTGGACGACACGGCCATGGCGCAGGCCTACCGCAAGCGCCTCGCGCTCACCAGGGACGTGACCCTCTACCGCGCCGTGGGTTGCCGCGAGTGCCGCAACACCGGTTATCATGGGCGCCGCGCGATCTTCGAGTGGATGGATATCAACGCCGAGATCCGACAACTCGTTCTGCGCAACGCCTCGACGGACCTCATCCGCTCGGCGGCCGTGCGCGCCGGCATGAACACGCTGGCGGCTGACGGCGGGCGCCTTGTGCGCGCCGGCATCACGACGGTCGAAGAGATCCTCAGCGTCACGACCATCCACGAAAGCGAACCCGAGGGTCCGCCTCCGGCCTGAACGGTGGCGTCGTCCTGAATCCGTATTTTGTCCATGCCTGAGTTTTCCTACCGTGCCCTGCAACCTGACGGCGTCCTCACCGACGGCCGGATGGAGGCCCGCAGTCGGACGGAGGCGATCCGGTTGGTGGAGAGTCGCGGACTGAAGACGCTGCGCCTGACCGAATCCCCCGGCGCGGCCCCGGGCAAGAACGGCTCCGATGCGGCCGGCAAATCCGACGCGCCGGTCCCGTTCTGGCAACTGGGGCGGGGGAGCAAGGGCCGGATCAACGCCCGTACGCTGGAAAACTTCACCCGCCTGCTCTCGAGTCTGCTGGCCGCCGGCGTGCCGTTCAGTCGCGCCCTGGTCATTCTCCATCGCGAGGCCACCGTGCCCGTCGCCAAGGAAAAGTGGAAGGAGATCCATGACCTGGTGATCGACGGGATGTCCCTCTCCGCGGCGATGGCGCGTTCCCCCGAGACCTTTCCCCGCGTCTACGTCGCCATGGTCGAGGCCGGCGAGGCGGGCGGCTTTCTCGACGTGGTGCTGGCCCAGATCGCCGATTTCCAGGCCCGGGAGAAGGACATCCAATCCAAGGTGCTGTCGGCGATGCTCTATCCTTTGATTCTGCTCGTGCTCGCCTTTGGGGTGCTCGTCTTCCTGCTGGTGTTCTTCATTCCGCGGTTTCAGCTCATCTTCAAGGGATTCAACGCGACCCTGCCGCTGCTCACTCAGGTGATCGTCCAGACCAGCGAGGTGGTGCGGGCCTACGGCCCGCTCGTGGTCGCGGTGATCCTGATCGGTGGACTCGCGTTGCGCCAATGGTTTCATTCCGTTCCCGGTCGGCGACAGTGGGAGGGCGGGGTGCTGCGTCTGCCGGTGGTCGGGCCGCTCCTCGCGCAGTTCGCCATGGCGCGGTTCACCCGCATGCTGGGCACCTTGCTCGGCGCCGGCGTGCCGCTCATCAACGCGCTGAACGTCGCCCGGCGCTCCATCGGCAACCAGATTTTGGTCGATGCCGTGTCCGAGTCGATCGAGCGGGTCAAGGAAGGCAAACCGCTTGGCACCAGCCTCGCGCAGAACCGCACGCTGTTTCCCGGGGCCGTGGTCGAAATGATCTCCGTGGCGGAGGAAAGCGGCCGGCTCGATCAGGAGCTCCTGCGCATTGCCACCGTCACCGAGGGCGATCTCGACCGTCAGCTGAAGACCGCCGTGGCGCTGGTCGAGCCGCTCATGCTGTTCCTCATCGCGACCCTGATCGGCACCATCTTCATCGGCATGGTCTATCCGATTTTCTCCCTGCAGGACCACATCAACTGAAAACTTTATCATGAAAACATCCCGTCGCCCCGCCCGCCACGCTTCGTCCCGCGGCTTCACCCTCGTGGAGCTGCTGACGGTCCTCGTCATCCTCGGCATCCTCGCCGCCCTCGTGTTGCCCAAGTTCACCGGCCGCACCGAGCAGGCCCGCGTCACCGCGGCCATGACGCAGATCGCCACCTTCGGCACCGCCCTCGATGCCTTCGAGGTCGACACCGGCACCTACCCGCGCGGGCAGAACGGGCTTCAGGCCCTCGTGGTGCAGCCCGGCGATGTTTCCGGCTGGCGCGGGCCCTACCTGAAGAGCGACATCCCGCAGGATCCCTGGGGCAATGCCTACACCTACGAATACCCGGGCCGCGTGAATCCCAGCGGCTATGACCTGCGTTCCGCCGGCCCCGACGGGCAGGTCGGCACCGGTGACGACATTCTCAATGCGACGATCACGGCAAAATGATTTTGGCCCTGCGTCCGGCGCCGGCTTCACGCTGATCGAACTGGTGTTCGTGATGCTGATTCTGGCCCTGGGCGCCTTGTTCGTCGCCCCAAGCATGAGCTCCTTCTTTCATGGTCGCGTCCTGTCCTCGGAGGCCCGCCGGCTGCTGGCGGTGATGCATCATGGGCAAAGCCGCGCGATCGCCGAGGGCGTTCCCGTGATCCTGTGGCTTGATGCCAAGGAGCAGACTTACGGCCTGTCCGCCCAGAACGGCTCGGCCGGCACCGCCGCTCAGGACTCCCGCTACACGCTCGACCCCAGCCTGACGCTGGAAATCCCGGCCTCCGCCAACCAGTCCGGTTCGGAACTGGACGATGAGCGCCTCGGCATCTCCGATAACCTCGCCTTTGTCCGGTTCCTGCCGGGCGGTTTCTACGACGAGGGCAGCGCGGCCAGAATCATTCTCCATCAAGGCGACGGCGGGGGCATGGAACTCGTGCCGGACGCCAACCGTCTCAGCTATGAAATCGTTCCCCTCACGCTCACCGCGAACTGACGCCCGCCCACGCGGCTTCACGCTCGTGGAGGTGCTGGCCGCCCTCCTGCTGATGGCCATCATCATCCCCGTGGCGATGGACGGGATGAGCGTGGCCAGCCGGGCCGGCAATCTGGGCCAGCGCAAGGCCGCGGCCATGCGCGTCGCCGAGCGGGTCCTGAATGAATTGATCGCCACCAACCAGACGGCCCAGGAGTCCGCCACCGGCACGCAGGCGGATGGCGACACCGTCTACCCTTGGACCATGTCGACCGAGGCGTGGTCGGTTGATCTCATGACGGAGATGACCGTGCGGGTCACTTTCACCGTGCAGGGCCGGGACTATGAGGTTCAGGCGAGCACCCTTTTCGATCCGGCGGCGGCCGGCCTCACGTCCCTCAGCCTGTGATCACGCTTCGCTCCAGTACCACGTCATCTCCCCGCGGGTTCACCCTGCTGGAGCTGTTGGTCGCGACCTCGGTCGCGGCCATCGTGTTGCTGGTGATCAACGCCACTTTCTTCGGCGCGCTGCGCCTGCACAACACCACGCATGATCGCATCGAACAGGATTTGGTTCTCCAGCGTGCCCTCGGCCTGATCCAACGCGACGTGGCCGGGCTCATGCAGCCGGGGGGAATTATCTCCGGC
>JBDKHE010000102.1:0-4185 GCA_039797805.1 Verrucomicrobiota bacterium | reverse complement strand
GCTCGTCTGGGCAAGCGGCGCCTATGCCGTGGGTGATCGCGCCGTCGCAACGGCCACGGTGCCCGTCCCGCAGGTGCTCGGCGGGCCCTGGCAGGTGACTTTCCAAAAGGGCAGGGGAGCGCCGGCCGAGATCACGTTGCCCGCGCTTGAGTCGTTGCACCTGAACAGCGATCCCGCGGTGACATATTTTTCCGGCACGGCCACCTATCATCACGATCTGACGGTGTCCGCCGACTGGCTCGCGAAGGGCCGCCGGGTTGTCCTGGACCTGGGTCGCGTTGAGGTGCTCGCCCGAATCACCGTGAACGGTCACGACCTCGGCGTCGTCTGGAAGGAGCCGTACCGGTTGGACATCACGGACGCGGTTCAGGTGGGGCCCAACCGGTTGGAGATCGCCGTGACGAATCTCTGGACGAACCGGCTGATCGGCGACGAGTTCCTGCCGGTGGAGGACAAGTTTGGCCTGAGCGACGAACGCGGCGTGGAAGCCGGCGGCATCAGCCAGCTGCCCGCCTGGTATCGCGAGGGTATGCCCAAACCACCGGGAGGGCGCGTCACGTTTTCCGCCTGGAAATTCTATGACCAGCAGGAGCCGCTCGTCGCTTCGGGTCTGCTTGGTCCCGTGCGCGTGTTGAATCCGGTGCGCGTGGAATTTTCCAATCCGGAGAATCGTTGATCGGCACGGCCTCCTGAGCACGCGCCGGCTGCGGGCTTGGTGTGCGGGCGGACGCTTTGTTGTGGACGGGCTCCACAACCGGTCGCACTCGCGGAAAACCACGCCGTGATGCGTACGGGAGGAGTCACGACCGAGCGTCGCGTTGGCTTCATCCCGGTCGTGCCAACTCCGCAGCTGCGGTTAGGATCCCGCATAAACCGTGAACAAACGCGGCAGCACAATCGGGATCAATTCTCTATAAGGATGGGACATGAGCTTACCCCCGCTTCATGGAAAAATCCACGTCTGGCGTCTCCCGCCATCCCTGTCCGGGAAGTCTGGCTGCTTCACCTGCGAAGCAACCGGGCCTGATCAAGGATTCTCCGTGTCGGCTCCCGGCTCATGTAACCCCTGCATGTGATCGGTTGGAGCCGGACATTCTTTGTCACGTCTCCCCACCGCCCGCATTTTGCGCGACATTCAAGACAGTCAAGCAACCCCAACCACTACACCTGAGATCGCCCTTGGCATCGCCAGGATCATGAACCCATGGAATCGAAACTAAAAACCCTCACGAGTGCCGGCATGCTGGCGCTTTTGTCCGTCGGCTGGTCACCCCTTTTCGGCCAGGTCGCGGCGACCCCGGAAGAAACCAAGAAAGACGAAAAGGTCGTCACCCTCGACACCCTCGTTGTCACCGGTCTGCGCGGCAGTCTCGCGTCCGCGGCCGAGATCAAGCAGTCCAACATGCAGTTCGTGGACTCGATTGTCGCGAGCGACATCGACAAGCTGCCTGACGTGAACGTCTCGTACGCGCTGTCGCGTATTCCCGGCGTGCAGATGGCGCACACGTTTTCCGGCCTCGGTGGCAACGGGGGCGTGACCATCCGCGGTCTCAACCAGATCGTGAACACCGTGGACGGCCGCGAGGTCAACACCCCGGGCGGCATTGCCAACGGCACCGGCGGCGTCGGCGTCGGCCAGCGCTCCTTCGACTACTCGCAGATTCCCTCCGCTTTGATCGCGGGCATCGACGTCTACAAGTCTTCGGCGGCGAACCAGATTGACGGCGGTCTCGGCGGCCTCGTCGACGTGCGCATGCGCAAGCCCTTCGACTTCGCCGAGGGCGCGTCCTACGGGGCGACCCTGGGCACGGCGCACTCGACGCTCCGCGGCGGGCACGAGCAGAATTACAACGTGTTTGCCAACATCTCGCGCAAGACGGATGCCGGCAAGGTCGGGTTCCTTTTTGCCCTGAGCAACATCGACACGCCCTGGCGTGAGGATGCGATCGGCATCGGCAACCCGACGCCCAATGCCACGGTGACGACCGGGGTGGCCACGGCGCTGACCAGCACCGGCTACACGAACAGTTCCTCCGAGGGCAAGTTCACGACCAAAGGTTTCAACACCGTGCTGCAGTGGCAGCCCAGCGAGCACCTCGAACTCTACGTGGGGGCCAACCACAACAACTGGCGGAACACCCAGGATACCGTGCAATTCGGCACGTCCACCCCGGTTTCGGCCTCGGTGGCGGGTTCCGGTGTCATGTTCTCGGGCAGCACGACGGCGACCCGCGCCGCCACGTTCACCAACATCACCGGCACGGCCTACGGCCTGATCCGCGACCTGGAGAACAAGCTCAACATGTACAACTTTGGTGGCAAATACACTTCCGGTGATCTGACCGTGAAGTTCGACGCCAACAAGTTCACCGGTTCGAACCGGTTCTATAACAACATCGTCTTTGCCTCGATCGCCATTCCGTCGCTCACCTACGATCTCGCTGGCGCGATTCCCTCGGTCACCATCACGGGCGTCAGCCTGCAGGACCCGAGCCAGTACCGTCTGGCCCAGGTCGCCTACCGGCTCTTCCCGTCCAACTCCGGCGCCAAGGCGGGCCGGATCGACGCCGAGTACAACGTGAAGCAGGGCATCCTGACGAAGGTTCTCGCCGGCGTGCGCTATTCCAGCATGAGCAGCGACAATCTGCCCACCGGCCTCTTCCTCGGTTCGTTCAACATTCCGTCCACGGCCAACCTGCTCAGCCAGTATCCCGGCCTTTGGAAGCAGTCGCCCATCCAGGACATCTTCTCCGGCTACAGCCAGCCGCAGTTCCAGCAGTACATGGTGGCGGATACGAGCACGCTCCGTGACGCGGACAAGCTGTTCAAGTCCTACAACGCCACCAACACCCCGGCCACCTCGACCACGGTCAACAAGCTCAGTCTCTTTGAGATCACGGAGACCACGAGCGCGCTGTACCTGATGCCGCAGTTCGCCGGCAAGATCGCCGGCCTGCATTTCGACGGCAACGCGGGCTACCGCGCGGTGCAGACGAAGGAAAAGGCCAACGGCTACAAGGGCGCCACCTCGGCTTCCTCCGTGCCGCTGACGCTGAAGAGTTCCTACTGGGATTATCTCCCCAGCCTCAACTTCCGCCTGAAACTGAAGGAGCAGCTGTTCCTCCGCTTCGCCGCCTCGAAGACGATCACGCGTCCGTCCTTCGGATCGCTGACGCCTTCCGTGACACTGAACGCGAACCCGGTTGACCCGAACCTGAACTCCGGTTCGCAGGGCAATCCGGACCTCAAGCCCGTGCGCTCCACCGGCTATGATCTCTCGCTGGAGTATTACTTCAACAAGTCCGACGTCGCCTATGCCACGGTGTTTCACAAGGACGTCACCGGCTTTATCGGTGCTTTCTCGGAACCGCGTGTTTTTGACGGCGTGACCTACCTGATCCGCACCTCCAAGAACCTCAGCCCGGCGACGATCAAGGGCTTTGAGGTCGGCTTCCAGACGTTCTTCTCCGGTCTGCCGGCGCCGTTTGACGGGTTGGGCCTGCAGGCCAACTTCACCTACGTCGACAGCTCCACGCCGACGACGGTTTCGGGGGTGGGCGCTCCCGTGAACGCTCCGCTGACGAACCTTTCGAAGCGCAGCTACAACATCATCGCGATGTATGAAAAGGGTCCGTTCTCGGCCCGCGTCGCCTACAACTACCGCTCCAACTTCGTGACCGGCTTCGCGTACTACGTGAACACCGGCCTGCTGAACCAGGAGATGGAAGGATACGCCGACCTGGACGCCTCGCTGAACTACAGCCTCACCAAGAACGTCCAGATTGCGGTGCAGGGCGTGAATCTCTCGAACACGCTCCGTTACCAGTACTTTGGTTCGAAGCAGTTCCCGTCGAACATCTATCTCGACGGACGCCAGCTGATGGTGAGCGTCACGCTGCGCTTCTGATAGGCAGATGCTTTAGGTTGGCTAGTGAAGTGTGTGGGTATACGGCCCCGGGAGTCGTGCGAGAGAGGCAAAATCTCGCACGACAACCGGGGCCGCTCCATTTTCGTGATCAGAAATCGCCCCGACTGGGCGAGGAGAAATCCGTCGTCGGTCGGTTCGTATCCCCTGAGCGTCCTTGGGATGCCGCCGTCTTACCGGGCACGATGCCGCGGAGCGAATTCCACGCACGAAGGAGTGGATCGGCATTCAGGTGGGTAGGGCCGGCGCTGGTCGCCGGG
>JBDKHE010000101.1:0-4407 GCA_039797805.1 Verrucomicrobiota bacterium | reverse complement strand
GCGGGCACCCGTTCGGCTGAGCTCACGGCCTCGGCCCTCCTCCTACAGGGGATTTCCGGATCAGTTGATTGGGTCCCCTCTAAGAAGAGGGGTGTCGCGAAGCGACGGGGTGTGTCAGGCTGGTACGCGGGCCTGAATAGGCTTGGTGGTTTGCGGTCGCTGTCCGTCAGGCGAGCAGCCGACGCCCCGAAACCCCTCCCCGGAGCCGATTAGGCGCAGGTCACAGCGGAGCGCAGCCGTTAGGCGCAGCATTCGTGGTTAAATGAGGATCGGGGATTTGGTCCGCAAGAGGCGATCCGAGAGGATCAGGCTTTGGGTTTGATCGAGCGCCTGCCCGTCAAAGCAAGGCAACCTCGTGCTCGCCCTTGCGGATCGGTTGAACGTGCACTTATTCGATTCATCCCATGAAAACCAAATCTTCCCGTGGTCCTGCCCTGGCGCGCGCCAGCGGCGTATTCAAAATCGGCGGCGACCTGCCCGTGTACCGCCTCGGCTTCGGCGCCATGCGGGTCACCGGGCCGGGCATCTGGGGCGAGCCCAAGGATCCCGCGGCCGCGCGTCGGCTCCTGCGCAAAGTGGTGGACCTCGGCATCAACCTGATCGACACCGCCGATTCCTACGGACCCGAGGTGAGCGAGCGCCTGATCGCCGAGGCCCTGCATCCGTATCCGCGGAGCCTGGTCATCGCCACCAAGGGCGGCCTGACCCGTTCCGGGCCGGAGCAATGGCATCCGGTGGGCCGGCCCGAGTATCTCCGGCAATGCGTGGAGCTCAGCCTCCGGCGGCTGAAGCTCGACTGCATCGACCTCTACCAACTGCACCGCATCGACCCCCGGGTGCCGGCGGCCGAGACCTTGGGGGCCTTGAAGGATCTCCAGCAGGCCGGCAAGATCCGCCACATCGGTTTGTCCGAGGTCTCCGTCAAGGAGATCGAACAGGCCCGGAAGACGGTGGAGGTCGTCAGCGTGCAGAACCTCTACAACCTGGGCAACCGGCAGAGCGAGGCGGTCCTGACCTATTGCACCAAACACAAGCTTGGCTTCATCCCGTGGTTTCCGCTCGCCGCAGGCGACATGGCGCGCCAAGGCGGCGCCCTCGATGCCGCGGCGCGGCGCCATGGGGTAACGGTCGCCCAGCTCGCCCTCGCGTGGCTGCTGCAAGAATCTCCCGTGATCCTGCCCATTCCCGGCACCGCGAGCATCCCCCACCTCGTGGAGAACACCGGTGCCGCCCAGGTGAAGCTGACACCGACCGAATGGGCGGAGATCGAAAAAGACCTCGGCTAGGGTGTGTTTTCGAACCCCGGAGTGACGGACCACTAACAGGCTTCCACCAACGGTGGAATCTACCTTTTCCACTCCGCAAATTTCGCCGTTGGCGAAATTCTATTAGTGGTGAAACCGGGTCGGGCTCCGTGGTCGCTGTCCATCAAATCAGAGCAAACCTAACCGGGCCCCGGACGAGCCCCCCGCCCCCGATCAACCCAAGAAAGCAGTTGGACACAGAGGGCACCGAGGTTGGCACGGAGCCCACAGAAGAATGCCGCAGAAGAACACTAAAGGCACCCTCACTCAGCAGGTGAATTCAATCGCGATGATCGCTACGCAATTATTGAGACTTACGTTAACAAGAGACACCTGCCACTGCCTGATTTCGATGCTCCCACACACACCCTGCCCTGGCGGGCACCCGTTCGGCTGAGCTCACGGCCTCGGCCCTCTTCCTAGAGGGGATTTCCGGACCAGTTGATTGGGTCCCCTCTAGGAAGAGGGGTGGCGCGAAGCGACGGGGTGCGTCTCTTCTTTGCGTAATCCTCAATAGTATTGCTCCGTGGACACCTTCCGAACTCTGAGAACTCTGTGACGGGATCGACCTGAGGAATTTTGGATCAACAGGTTTACTCCGCAATCGGCAGGCCCCACGCGGGCGCGAGGCGTTCGTACTCGGCGCGCGGAAGCAGGACGTAGTGCGGCCGGGCGGCGGCGCGCAGCCACACGACCAAGTCCTGAAGGGCCGGCTCCGCCATCGTGGTGCAGCCGGAGGTGCGGCGCGTCTCACCCCGGCGGATATGGAGGAAGGTCGCGCTGCCCGCGCCGGGTTCGATCGGGTCGGCGTTGTGCCGGATTTCCACCCGCCAGCGATAGGCCGGATCACCCGTGCGCATGCGCTGCGCCGCAAACCAGGGCCGCCGGTCTTTTCCATCGACGACCACATGCTGGTTGTAGAACGGATTCGCCGGGTCGTCGGGCCAGGCGTCGTTGGTCGTGACCTGGTGAAAGGGAAAATCAGCGCCATCCGGCAGGCGGGCTTCGTTGCCGTAGATGGTCCCGATGGCAAACACCCCCGCGGGTGAGCGGCCGTCGCCCTCGCGCTTCTGCGGACCGCTTTCCCCGCCTCCCCGCACGCCGCGGCCCCAGGCCAGGCCGTTCTTCCCGTAAAGCACCGGAACTTCCCCGCCAACCTGCCGCCATGGCCCGTCCGGTCCGCGTTCGTAACGCCGCAGACTGCCCGTCGACGCCGACCAGTTCGGCGCGATGCTGACGACCAGCTGCCGGATCTCGGCGCCGAGCGGCTCACCCGATGCGATGGATCCGGTGAGGATCACCAGGCCGATCGCCGCGATGGTTTTGAGGAATGCATTCAAGGGTACGGTCACCAGCCTGACAGATCGTCCGCCCGATCCGAGCAAGTTTCACCCCGCGGCAGAAAACAATTCCGAGGCCGAGCGAAGACCCGGGCTGAAGGCGTGACGGCGAAGCCGCAACGATGCATTGGACAATGTCGGAGCGAGCTCGCTCGCGACGTTACACGATGATCCGCAACACACCCCGCCCTGCCGGGCACCCGTTCGGCTGAGCCCACGGCCTCGGCCCTCTTTCTAAAGGGGGATTTCCGGATCAGTGGATTGGGTCCCCTCCAGGAAGAGGGGTGGCGCGCAGCGACGGGGTGTGTCGCTTCTTTGAGCAATCCTCAAGAGCTCGGCAAAAGGATCAGGTTGCGGAAAGTGATGCCCATCAGGGTTACCGCAGCTAACACGCCTTGACCGGAGAAGATCCCCAAGTATCTTCAAACTCATGACCAAGCTCGCCGAAATCCAAGACGCGATTTTGCATCTGGCTCCGCAGGAACGGGAGCAATTGCGGTATTGGCTGGATGAGACCGAGGCGGAGACGCCGGAAATGCTCGCGGCCATCGATCAGGGCCTCCTCTCGCTGAAAGAGAAAGGGGTGATTCCTCTTGAAGATGTCCGCAAGAGGATCGCGTCATGGACTACAAAGTCGGCCTGACTGATGCCGCCCAAGCTGACTTGGGCGCGATTGTTCAGTTCCTTGCTGAGAAAAACCCTGAAGCTGCAGAAAAGATAGGGAATGAGCTTCTCGACGCCGCTCTGACCCTCACCCTCTTTCCGCGGCGCGGAACTGCTGTGCGTCGTCGCCCCGGTCTGAGAAAACTATCCCATCGCTACTATCTGATTTTCTATCAAGTCAACGAGGCGGCCCACTGGGTCGAGATCGTCCGGCTTTGGGACGGCCGCCAAGCCCCCGGTACGCTTCACCTGCCCCATGCCGCGCCCAAAACCATGAGACCTGACTCTATCGACTGACGCGCGATTCCCCCGCACCTTTGTGTTAATCCAAAGGATCAGAATGGAGGACAGTCTGCCCGATAGTTCGGTCCGTCCAACCAGGCCGACCTCACTCCCGCTCATTTCCTGCAACGACAGGTTGCGCCTGGTGCCTCGGTCCTGTTTGGCTGGGGCATGACGAATGAGGTGCGATTGCGCGCGGTGGAGGATGGCGACCTGCCGGTTTTCTTCACCCATCAGCTGGATCCGGAGGCCACGCGGATGGCGGCGTTTCCGTCGCGCGCACGCGAGGCCTTCATGGCCCACTGGGCGAAGATCCGGGCGACGCCGCAGGAAACCATCACCCGGACCATCCTCTATCAAGGCCAGGTGGCGGGTAACATCGGCAGCTGGGTTCAAGACGGGCACCGCGAGGTGGGTTACTGGCTCGGTCGCGAGTACTGGGGCCGCGGCATCGCCAGCGCTGCCCTGGGCCTCCTGCTCGCCGAGGTGAAAGTCCGCCCGATCCAAGCCCACGTCGTGAGCCACAACCTGCCCTCGATCCGCGTCCTGCAGAAAGGCGGCTTCGTGATCACCGGCCGCGAGCAGTTCGCCGACGCCACCGGCGCCGCAATCGAGGAACTCATCTTGACCCTGCCTGCGCCGGGCTGAGTCAGGTCCAGGATCCGGGCGACCCGCATGGACCTGGAAAGCGCCGTTGGACGCACATTTCCCCGAAGCTTCACGAATTTGAGAGACCGGCCACGGGGAGCTCTTTCCCTTTGTGCGTGAATGCTTCGGTCTCCTGAATGCAGGCGAGCAACCCAATGGCTCAGGCCTGG
>JBDKHE010000100.1:0-3951 GCA_039797805.1 Verrucomicrobiota bacterium | reverse complement strand
AATCCAGCACGCACACGCCGCCGCCGATCGTGGTGGGTGCCTCGTCGCCACCCTGACGGTGGGCGAAACGGAGACCGGATTCGGCCGTGATGTCGGTGAAGCGAACCGCGGGCGCGCCGGCGGCTGCGTCCGGTGGGAACAACCGGGCAAACACCACGCCAAGCAGCACCGAGGTGATCACCAGCGGCAACAGCACCGGCAACAACGGCGACACCACCGACTGCACCGGCTGAGGGACGGTGGGAGCGGGAGGGCTGAGGTGGGCGGGGGCTGGCACGGTGTTCCGACGAATGGGCGTGGACACCCATTGCTTGGTCTCCTTAATAATTCGCAATCCCTTTCAAGCAATGTCCGACCATCCCCTGTCCGGCCGCTCCCTGCTCCGCCTCGCGGGGCTCGGGGCATTCTGGACGCTGGTGGGGCTGGCCTTCGCGAGCCAGTTCTACCTGTCGAGCACGCTGCTTGGCCGGTCGGTGACCTGGGGTCAGGCGATCGGTTATTCGCTCGGCGACTGGTATGTTTGGGCCGTGCTGTCCGTGCCCGTGCTGATGCTGGCGCGGCGCTTTCCCCCCGAGGGCGCCCAGCCGGTGCGGACGGCGGCTATCCACCTCGGGTCCGCCCTGGTCTGCTCGCTGGTCTATGTCGTGCTGCGTTCCCTGGTGGGCATGGGGCACAGCCGTCTCCTCGGCGAACCGGTTTCCTTCGGCGAGGTTTTCCAGCCGCTGCTGGTGAAGACCTACCCGTTCAACCTGCTCGTCTACGGGGTCATCATCACGCTCAGCCACGCCATCGATTATTACCGCAAATACCACGAACGCACGGTCCACGCGCTCGAGCTGGAAAAACACCTGACCGAGGCCCGGTTGCAGGCGCTTTTGCGGCAGCTCAAACCTCATTTCCTCTTCAACACGCTCAATGGCATCGCGTCGCTCATGCATAGCGATGTGCATGCGGCGGACAAGATGCTGGTGCGTCTCGGCGAGCTGCTGCGGCTCACGATGAATCATCCCGGCCAGCCGCTGACCCGGCTCCGCGAGGAGATCGCCTTCATCGAGAAATACCTCGAGATCGAGCGCATCCGCTTTCGCGACCGGCTCACGGCCGAGGTGAAGGTCGGGTCCGACGTGCTCGACGTCGAAGTGCCCAGCCTGCTCCTGCAGCCTCTGGTGGAGAACGCCATCCGGCATGGCACCGAACCGCACTCGCGCCCGGGTCGCATTGTCGTGGAGGCCTGCGCCGAGGCCGGCGGCCTGCTGCTGGTCGTGCGCGACAACGGCTCGGGTCTGCCACCGGGTGGCTTCACGCGCGAGGGGATCGGGCTCGGCAACACCCGCGCCCGCCTGCGCGAGCTTTACGGTGACCGCCACCGTTTCGAGCTGACCAACCACCCCGAGGGTGGCTTGGAAGTGCGCATCCATCTGCCCTCATGAAAATCCGTACCCTCATTGTCGATGACGAGCCGCTGGCGCGCGACCGCCTGCGCAGTTTCCTGCAGACCGAACCGATCGTCGAACTGGTCGGCGAATGCGCCACCGGCCCCGACGCCATCAGCGCCATCCGGTCGTTGGCCCCCGACCTGGTGTTTCTCGACATGCAAATGCCCGGTTGCGACGGCCTGACGGTCATCGCGCAGCTGCCCGAGGACCGGCGCCCCGCGATCGTCTTTGCCACGGCCCACGAGAAGTTCGCGGTCGACGCGTTCGATCTCGCGGCGGTGGACTACCTGCTCAAGCCCTTTGACCGCGAGCGCTGCCAGCAGGCCCTGCGCCGCGTGCAGCTCCACCTGCAGCTCAACGGCGGGCGCGCCGCCGGTCCCGTCGCCGCCGCACCGGCGAAGGCGGATCGCATTACCGTGAAGACCGACGGCCGGCTCGTGTTCCTGCGCCCGGAGGAGATCGTGCGCGTGGAGGCGGCTGACAACTATGTGATGCTGCACCTGCAGGACGGCCGCCTGATGGTGCGCGAGACGATGGCGGCCATCGAGACGCGTCTCGGCGCCGAGCAATTTGTCCGCATCAACCGCTCGGCGATCGTCCAGCTCGACCAGATCCGCGAAGTCCAGCCGGCCAACCACGGCGACCATACCGTAGTCCTGCGCGACGGCACGCGGCTGCCCCTGAGCCGGAGTCTGCGCGGACGCCTGGACCGCTTCACCCCGGGGGCGAGGTAGGGCGGGCCCGTTCAGAGTTTCACCGCGACGGACACGTTGATCGTGTAATCGGCGAAGGCGGCATCGCCGGCCTTGATGGCGCCGTAGGTGGTCACGCGATTGCGATGAATCGCGATGGGGACCGTCAGCGTGCTGGTAAAGCGGCCCTTGCTGAAGGTGAAGCCGGGTTCAATCGCGACGGCGAAGCCCGGACGGCGGAAGCCGCGGCTGCCGCCAAACAGATCATGAGCGACTACACCCTCGTTGCGCACACCCAGGCTGGCGGACAGGCCTTGCACGTGCGCGAAGCGATATTCCAGCCCGCCGCGCACCATGTAGCCGTCAGGGATGGAGAAGCCGGTCTTCTCATTGCGCTCCTCGGGATTGAAGAGGTAAAAGCCATTGCCGTAGAGGGAGAGGTTCTTGACCCACTTCTCGAGGCTGTAGAAGCCGCTCAGCGAAATGGAAAAACCAGTGCCACCGTCACCAGGCTGGATCGAGGAATCGACGTAACGCAGGGTCGGACCGCTGCTGCGCACGAAGATGTCCTGGGCCTCCGCATCGCCGGTCGGGAACTTGATGCTCGCACCCACCTGGAGGTTCCAGGTCATGGCGTGGTCCGGGTGGAGGACCCAAAAGCTGGCGCCGGCCTGGACGTCGGCGATACCAGAAGCCTGGGTGGCGAAACGCTGGCCGGAGTTGTTGCCGAGGTGCTCATAGAGCGAGGAGCGGTCGTGGTTCACAAACGGGACGGTGACGAACAGGCTGAGCCGTCTGGACCAGGCGTAGGTCAGGGTGGTGTCGAAGAACCAGGAGTTGTTGTAGACCTCGGTGCCGTTGTCCGAGCGGTGCGTCTGTTCGTCGTCCCCGGCGAAGTGGCGGTGGGAGTCGAAATGGCGGATCGACTGGGTGATCTGCCAGTCACCGGTGTTGAGGTAGCCGCTGCCGTCGGTGATGCCGGCGCCGCCGCCGCCGCGGGCGATGATACAGCCTTGGCCGGGCAAGGTGGTCGGCAGGAGGATAAGGGCAAACAAACAGCCGAGCACGGCTGTGCAGGTGGGAAACACCTTGGGGGATGTCAGGGAGTGCATGCGTGGAAATGCAGGAGGGGTGAACTGGGGAAGCGCAGGAGGTGGCTTCGGCGGGAGTTTCAGCACCATCCGGTCCCCTCGCCGCAAGGTCGGTGGGACGGATTGCCATGGGGCGGGGACCATTTGCCTCAAATCAGCGAAATCTACGCCTGGGCCGGACCCTTTTCGCACTTCGTCCCTCGATGGTGGCAGCTGGTCCCAGACGGCTTTCCATGCGCTGGATTGAGGCTACGGTGGCGTCAGTTAGCAGGGTTCATATTATTGGGTTACGGCCCCGCCGGAATTTGGGTTCTGGGCGGGGTCGTTACATTTCACCCCAGAATATCAGCGCTTCGCCCCTTCAGGGTTTTCATCGGACTCGAATCCCGTCTCAACTGCCCGCCGACGCTTCCCTTTTCGGCGAAGCCCTTGTAGAAAGTTTTTCACCCCACGCATGAAACTGCCCCGACTCGCCCTCCTGGCGTGCCTTGCCACGCTTTTTTCCACCGCTTTGGCCCAGACGAAGGACAATGCCGTCCTGTTCTGGAACGAGCAGGTCATCAACGCCACGCGCCTCTCCCGCAATCCGCCGCCCATCGCGGCGTTGCACCTCGCGAGTTTTCACACGGCGATTTTTGACACTATCAACAGCTTTTCCCGCACCTATCGCGGCTGGTTGGTGAATGATCCCGCGCCCGAGGGCGCGAGCCTGGACGCGGCCGTGGCCAGCTC
>JBDKHE010000099.1:0-13104 GCA_039797805.1 Verrucomicrobiota bacterium | reverse complement strand
AACGCGACTGGTGGCAGCGCCTCTGGCAGAAAACCACCGCCCCTTTCCCCAACTGCAATGCAGTGGAAAATCGACCAACCTTCTCCTCTCATTATGCCTCCGCTACTGCATAGTTCCGGATGAAGAGGGGTGGCGCGTAGCGCCGGGGTGTGTAGGGCGATCATGGAGATGGGCTGAATTCTATGAGTTCAGTACCTCACTTTGTCCGTCTTCGCCGCCCACGCCTGGAAGGTCGTCAGCGCGGCGTGGCGCAGCAGCGGGGTCATCTTCACGGCCCGCTTCTCCGGCGGCAGCGGCACCTGTTGGTAGATGAAATCGTCGTCGAACCCGATGGCCGCGGCATCGGCCCGGGTGTTGCCATAATAGACCGTGGGGATCCGCGCCCAGTACACCGCCGAGAGGCACATCGGACAGGGCTCGCAGCTGGTGTACAGCTCGCAGTCGGTCAGCTGGAAGGTCTTGAGCGACGCACAGGCATCCCGGATCGCCGTGACCTCCGCGTGGGCCGTGGGGTCGTTGGTCGAGGTCACGCGGTTCTGGCCGCGGCCGACGATCTCGCCCTGCCGCACGATCACGCAGCCAAAGGGCCCGCCCCGGCCGCCGTGCATGCCGTCCTCGGCCAACTGGATCGCTGCGCGCATGAAGTCATCGGGTGTCATCGGGCTCGGATAAAAGCACAGATCGGGCCAGTGGCGAGCCCGGTCCGCACTCTGCTACTGACACCCGGCATGCTTCCGGCTACGCCTCGGGCCATACCATGAGCGCCTATCCGACTGTGAACGGACTCGAGATCCGCGGCCCGATGAATCCGGGCTATGCCACCATCCTGACTCCCGCCGCCTGTGCCTTTCTCACCGGTCTCCTTGACCGTTTCGGCCCGCGCCGCCTCGAACTGCTGGCCAAACGGGCGGAGCGGCAGCTCGCGATCGACGCCGGCCAGCTGCCGGACTTCCTGCCCGAGACCGCCAGCATCCGCGGTGGCAGCTGGAAGGTCGCCCCCATCCCGCCCGACCTCCTCGACCGGCGCACCGAAATCACCGGCCCGGTGGACCGCAAGATGGCCATCAACGCCCTCAACTCCGGCGCCCAGTGCTGGATGGCCGATTTCGAGGACGCCAATTCGCCCACCTGGGAAAACTGCATGGAAGGCCAGATCAACATGCACGACGCCGCCCGCCGGACCATCGCCTACACTTCACCCGAAGGTAAGCAGTACGCGCTGAAGGAGCGGATCGCCGTCATTATCGCCCGGCCCCGCGGCTGGCACATGGAGGAGAAACACGTGCATTACCAGGGCCGGCGCGTCTCCGCGTCCCTTTTTGATTGGGGCCTGCATTTCTTCCACAACGCCAAGGCGCTCCTCGCCCGCGGCAGCGGTCCGTACTACTACCTGCCGAAACTGGAGAGCCATCTCGAGGCGCGTCTCTGGAACGATGTCTTCATCCATGCCCAAGAAGCCCTCGGGCTGCCGCGCGGCACGATCCGCGCCACGATGCTGATCGAGACGATCACGGGCTGTCTCGAAGCCGAGGAAATCCTCTACGAACTGCGCGAACACGCCTCCGGCCTGAACTGCGGCCGCTGGGACTACATGTTCAGCATGGTGAAGAAACTCCGCAACCGCCCCGGGTACCTGTTTCCCGACCGCACACTCATCACCATGGACGTGCCCTTCCTCAAGGCCTACGTCACCCACGTCATCAACGTCTGCCACCGCCACGGCGCCTACGCCATGGGCGGCATGGCCGCGCAGATCCCGATTCGCGATGACCCCGCGGCCAACGCGGCCGCCCTCGCCAAGGTCCGCGCCGACAAGCTCCGGGAGGTCCGCGCCGGCCACGACGGCACCTGGGTGGCCCACCCCGGCCTCGTGCAGACCGCCCTCGACGCCTTCGGCGAACACATGAAGGGACCCAACCAGCTTCACGTGCTCCACAGCCGGCAGGTCACCGCCGCCGACCTGCTCGCCCCGCTGCATGGTCCGATCACCGAGACGGGCGTGCGCTGGAATCTCCACGTCGGCGTCCGCTACCTTGAGGCCTGGCTGGGCGGTTCCGGCGCCGAGCCGATCCACCACCTGATGGAGGATCTCGCCACCTCCGAGATTTCCCGCTCGCAACTGTGGCAGTGGCTGAAGTTCGGCGCCAAGCTCGACGACGGCCGTCCCGTCACTGCGGAACTTTACGACCAGCTGCTCCCCGACGAACTGGCGAAGATCCGCGCCGAGTACGGCGACGCCCGCTACGACGGCGGCCGCTTTCCCGAAGCCGTCGAGCTCTTCATGCGCATGTCGAAGAGCCCCGTGTTCGACGAGTTCCTGTCCCTGCCGGCGTATGAACTGCTGCCGTGATCAGAAATCGTGAAAACTGATCATCGGGCATCTGGAATCTAAAATTGCCGGCATTTTCAAATTCACGATTTTCGATGCCCGATTCCTGATTTCACGATTCTGCCGCCCGCGCACATGTCCACCTCCCTCACCGCCCTGAACAGCAGCGACCGCGACACCTTCACGGCCGCATTGGGCCACTTGTTCGAACATTCTCCCTGGGTCGCGGAGGAGACCTGGTCGCGGCGGCCTTTTGCCAGTGCCGAGGCTTTGCATGCGGCCCTGTGCACGACCATGCGCGCGGCGCCGCAGGATCGGCAGTTGGCGCTGATCCGGGCCCACCCGGATCTAGCCGGCCGGCTGGCCCAGCAGAAGAAGCTCACCGCCGAGTCCACCCGCGAACAGGCCAGCGCCGGGCTCGACCAGCTCACCGATGCCGAATTGGCGGCGTTCACGCGCCAGAACGATGCGTACAAGGCGAAGTTCGGTTTTCCCTTCATCATCTGCGCCCGCCTCAACGCCAAATCCGCGATCCTCGACGCCATGCAGGCCCGCAGCACCAACCCGCCCGACACCGAATTCGCCACCGCCCTCGGCGAAATCGAGAAAATCGCCCGGCTGCGGCTGCTGGATGTATTAGGCACAGCTAATCAACCATAACCCGCTAATGAAGCTGTTGCCTCCGTTCCCCAGTCCGAATTAGTGTCTCATCAGTGTTCATTAGTGGTTAACGACTCTTCCTCCCATGCCCGGCAAACTTTCCACCCACGTCCTCGATCTCACCACCGGCCGGCCCGCCGCCGGCATGCGCATTGAACTCTGGAACTACGACGGCAAGCCGCACCAGCTCAAGGCCGTGGTCACCAACCTCGACGGCCGCACCGACGAACCGCTGTTGGCCTCCGACGCGATGGTCGTCGGCACCTACGAACTCCTGTTCTTCGTGAAGGACTACTTCGTCACCCACCACAAGGACAGCCCCTTCCTCGACCGCGTGCCCGTCCGCTTCGCCATCGCCGACGCCAAGGCGACTTATCACGTGCCGCTCCTCGTGACCCCCTGGGCCTACCAGACGTACCGCGGCAGCTGACCTTCATGGTAAACGCCACGCAGCTTCTGGCCCGCCGGCTCGACGAGCTCGGCCGGGTGACCGATGAACCCGGCCGCCTCACGCGCACCTTTCTCTCGCCCGCCATGGAGCGGGCCAACGCGCTCGTCGGTCAATGGATGCGGGATGCCGGCCTCACCGTCCGCGAGGACGACACCGGCAACCTCATCGGCCGCCTCGAGGCCGGCATGCCGGGGCGCCCCGATCCTGGGCACCGCGCCGGAACGGGCCGCTCCGCCCTACCCCGGACCCCAAATCCCAGACCCAAGACCCTCCTGCTGGGCTCCCACCTCGACACCGTGCGCAATGCCGGCCGTTTCGACGGCGCGCTGGGCGTGGTGCTCCCGATCGTCGCGCTCGCCGAACTGAAGCGGCGCGGCCTCACCCTCCCGTTCGCCGTCGAGGTTCTCGGGTTCTCCGAGGAGGAAGCCGTGCGCTTCACGGGCGCCTATCTCGGCAGCAAGGCCTACACCGGCCGGCTCCGCGCCACCGATCTGCTGCTCACCGATCTCCGGGCCAACACCCTGCGCGAAGTGATCGAGGCCCATGCCGGCCATCGCTTCACGCCGCCGAAAGCGGCCCACCGCCGCAGTGACCTGCTCGGCTACGTGGAGGTCCACATCGAACAGGGTCCGGTGCTCGAGGACCGCAATCTCGCTGTCGGCGTGGTTTCGGCCATCGCCAGCCAGACGCGCGGCCGCCTGACTTTCCGTGGCCGGGCCGGACACGCCGGCACCACGCCGATGAACCTGCGTCACGACGCCCTGGCCGGCGCCGCGGAGCTGGTCCTGTTCGCCGAGAAATATGCCGGCGGGCGGCCGCCGCTCGTCGCGACGGTCGGCACGATCACCGTGCCATCCGGAGCCGCCAATGTCATTCCCGGGGAAACCGTGCTCACGCTGGATGTGCGGCATCCCGACGACACCATCTGCCGGCAATCGGTCGCCCAGTTGATCAAGGAAGCGCAGGCCATCGCCCGCCGCCGCGAACTGCTGGTCATCTGGCAGGAAACCATGCGGCACCGGGCCACGCCGTGTTCACCGGACCTGACGGCCACGCTCGAACAGAGCGTCCGGACCGTGCAGGGCAAATCACTCTCCCTCGTCAGCGGCGCCGGCCACGACGGCGTGATCATGGCCGCGCTCACCCCCATCGCCATGCTCTTCGTGCGCTGCCGCCACGGCCTCAGCCACCACCCCGACGAATACGCTTCCCCCAAGGACCTCGACGTGGCCCTCAAGGTGGTGATCGATTTCCTGGAACGCCTGGCCAAGGAACACGCATGAACCCGGCTGACCAAATTGGAGGGTCCGTCTCCCGACGGACCGCGGCTCGTCAGGAGGCGAGCCCTCCACCCATCCAAGCCTCTGACTGAGCCATGCCCAAGAAACGCGAAACCCTGATGCCCGAAGAACCGCAGGTGCTCGACCTCGTCGTGCGCGGCGGACGCATCGTCACGCCCGACGGCATTGCCGAGGCCGAGCTAGGCATCTTGGAAGGGAAAATCGTCCAGGTCGCGCCGGAGATCAGCGAACCGCGTCACACCACTTTGGAGGCAGCCGGCCGCTATGTCTTTCCCGGCATCATCGACGCCCACGTCCATTTCAACGAACCCGGTCGCGCCGAATGGGAGGGCCTGGCCCACGGTTCGCTGGCCCTCGCGGCCGGCGGCGGCACGTGCTTCTTCGACATGCCGCTCAACTCCGAGCCCCCCGTACTCGACGCGGCGGGCTTGCGGACGAAACGCGAGCTGGCCGAGCAGCAGGCCTGCACCGACTTCGCCCTCTGGGGCGGCCTGGTGCCAGGCAATCTGGACAAGCTCGCCGGCCTGCGCGACGCGGGCGCAATCGGCCTGAAGGCTTTCATGTCCAACAGCGGCATCGCCAGCTTCCCGCGCGTGGACGCCAAGTCCCTGCACGAGGGCATGCGCCGCGCCGCCAAGCTCGGGATGCTCGTGGCCGTCCACGCCGAGGATGACGCGCTGGCCACGCAGTTCACCGCCCTCCAGCAGAAGAAGGGCAAGGGCGACGCCAAGGCCTGGCTCGCCTCGCGTCCGGTCGAGGTGGAACTCGCCGCCATCCGCCAGGCCATCGAGTTCGCTGGCGACACCGGTTGCGCCCTGCACATCGTGCATGTCAGCAGCCCCGAGGGCATCGCCCTCATCACCGAGGCGCGCGACCACCGCGTCGACGTGACGGCCGAGACCTGTTCCCACTACCTGCTCCTGAACGACAAGGACGTCGCCAAGCTCGGCGCGTCGGCCAAATGCGCGCCGCCCATCCGCGACGAGCCGCGCCGCAAGCAGCTCTGGGCGGAACTGCGCGCCGGCAACATCCACACCGTCGGGTCCGATCACTCACCGTCGCCGCCCGAGATGAAGACGTCTCCCGACTTCTTCGCGATCTGGGGTGGCATCGCGGGCGTGCAACACGGCTTCCAGCTGCTGATGAACGCCTGTGCCGACACGGCTGACCGGGACCTGCCGCTACTCGCCGCCGTGCTGGCCCGGAACGTCGCCCGCCGCTTCCGCCTCACCGGGACCAAGGGCCACCTCGCCGAGGGGCACGACGCGGATTTTTCCCTGATCGAGTTCGGCCAGCCGCAGAAAATCACCGCCAACGAATTGTGGACCCGTCACCCGATCAGTCCTTACGTCGGGCGCGCCAGCCGGACCCGGGTGACCCACACCTATGTGCGCGGCTGCCCGGTCTGGGCCGACGGCAGAGTTGCATCGGGCTCCCCCAAGGGTAAGTTTATCCGTCCAATCCTCACCTGACCATGTCTGAACTTTTCGGCCACACCCGCGCGCACGTCGGCTCCCGCCACGCGCTGATCACCCCGCACAATCATGTCCCGAGCGTCGTCCCGGGCATCACCGGGGCCACCACCATCATCCTGATCAACGAGGCCATGGGCGCGAAGTTCGCCCAGCTCCTGGTGACCTTCGAAAAGGGCGGACGCGCCGTCTTTCGCCAGCACGACCTGCAGGTTTTTGGTTACGTCATCTCCGGTGAAGTCAGCCTGATGCTGGCCGGTCGGAAGGAAAAGTGCGCCGCCGGCGGCTACTTCTACTCCCCTCCGGGCCAGGTCTGCGAACTGCTTTCGCCCAAGGCCGGCACGCAGCTCACCCTCTTCCAAAAGCGCTACGTTCCCAATGCCTCCAGTCCCGCGCCCCGCTCGGTCACGGGTGACGCCGCCAAGGTGAAGGGCACGCCGTTCCTCGGCGATCCGGCCGCCAACCTGAAGACACTGCTGCCCGACGACCCCGCCTTCGACATGGCGGTGAACCTTTTTTCCTACGTCCCCGGCGGCCATCTGCCCTTTGTCGAGACCCACGTCATGGAACACGGCCTGATCATGCTCGGCGGCCAGGGCGTCTACCGCCTCGAAGACGCCTGGTACCCGGTCGAGCAAGGCGACGTGATCTGGATGGGCCCTTACTGCCCGCAATGGTTCGTCGCGATGGGCAAGCAACCTGCTACGTACCTTTACTACAAAGACGTCAACCGTCCCGCCCTGTAACTTCTCCTCATTCTCATTCTCGTACTCGTTCTCTTACTCCACGTCGGAAAAGAGAGAATGATCAGGATAAAGAGTAAGAGAACGATTTCATGGAGCGCCGGCGGGTCCGCCATCCGCCCACTGCATTGTCCACTCCCACGCAAAGTTTCACCCTCACTCTGAACGGCACGACCGTGCAAGTGGAGGGGGTGTCACCCACCACCACCCTACTCGATTGGCTGCGCTCGACCGGTCGCACCGGCAGCAAGCAGGGTTGCGCCGAGGGCGATTGCGGCGCGTGCACCGTGGCCCTGGTCGACCGCGATGCCGACGGCCGGCCGACCTTCCGCGCCATCAACAGCTGCATCGCCCTGCTCCCGATGTTCGCCGGCCGCGAGGTGGTGACCGTCGAAGGCTTGGCCGACGGGATCAAACTCCACCCCGTCCAGTCCGGGATGGTAAACAACTACGGCTCCCAATGCGGCTACTGCACGCCCGGGTTCGTCGTCTCTCTCTTTGAAGGCTACTACCGCAAGGACTGTCGCGACCCGGCCGCCATCAACGACCAGGTCTGCGGCAACCTTTGCCGCTGCACCGGCTACCGCGCCATCCGCGACGCCGCCCTGGACGCATTCCAGTCTTCCCCTGTAGGGTCGGCGCTGGCGCCGACCTCGCGCACCAAGGTCGGCGCAAGCGCCGACCCTACAGAAGACAGATTTGCCGCCCGGCTCAAAGAGCCGGTCTCTTCGCCCACCGCGCTCGACTACGCGGCCGGTGACGACCGCTTCTTCCGGCCCACAACGCTCGCTGATCTCTTCAAGCTCCAGCGCCGCCATCCCGACGCCCGGCTCGTGGCCGGCGCGACCGAGATCGGCGTCGAGCTCAACAAGAAGTTCAAAAAGTTTGCCCTGCTCATCTCCACCGAGGCCGTGTCCGAGCTGACCCGCCTCCGTCGGACTCCCTCCGGCTGGCGCATCGGCGCCGCCGTCACGCTCACCGCCATCGAGGAAAAGGTCGCGCCGCACTATCCCTCGCTCGCCAAGATGCTGCGTGTTTTCGCCGCCCGCCAGATCCGCAATCGCGCCACCTTGGGCGGCAACCTCGCGACGGCATCGCCCATCGGCGACAGCGCCCCGGTGTTGCTCGCCCTCGACGCCTCCGTGGTGCTGGCCTCGGCCCGCCGGTCCCGCACGGTTCCGTTGGCGGATTTTTTCACTGGCTACCGACAGACCGCGCTCCGCCCCGGAGAGATCATCCAGGAAATCGTTTTGCCCAAATACGCTCCGGGCCGCGGCCTGAAGCGCCGCAGCGATTTCATCAAGGTCTCCCATCGCGTAGAACTCGACATCAGCATCGTGGCCGGCGCGTTCTGCGTGGATACGGACAAAAAGGGCATCATCCGGGCCGCACGCATCGCCTACGGCGGCGTGGCCGAGCGAACACGGCGAGCGCTGCAGACGGAAGCCCTGTTGCTCGGCAAACCCTTCGCGGCCGCCACCGACGCGGCGATCATCGATTCTCTGCGCGGCGAATTCACCCCCATCGACGATGTCCGCAGCGGCGCCGCGTATCGGCGCGGACTGGTGGTCTCGCTCTGGGAGAAATTTGTTTCTGGCGACACGAGTGTCGTGCACGATCAGCCGGAAGACTACGCCCACCAAGGAGCCTGGCCAGTGGACGAAGCCACGAAGGCCCTGCGTCACGAGAGCGCCGTCGGCCACGTGACCGGCCGGGCCCTCTATGTGGACGACACGGCCTCGCGCCGGCCGATGCTGGAGATCTGGCCCGTCATGTCCCCCCACGCGCGGGCCGGGATCCTGCGCCGTGACGCCACGGCCGCCCGCCGCGCCCCGGGCGTGGTCGCCGTGCTGCTGGCCGAAGATATCCCGGGTGAGAACAACACCGGCCCGGCCCGGCACGACGAACCTTTGCTGGCCAAGGACGAGGTACTTTTCCACGGCCAGACCGTGGCCGTCATCGTCGGCGAATCCGTCCAGGCGTGCCGCGCAGCGGCGGCCCTGCTGGAGATCGACTACCAACCTTTGCCCGCTCTCCTCGGCATCAAGGCGGCCGTGGCGGCGGACAGCTTTCACACCGACTGGCATGCGTTGAAACGCGGCGATTGCGCGACGGCGCTAGCGGCCGCACCCGCCCGCTTCGAAGGCGAATTTGAACTGGGTGGCCAGGAACACTTTTATCTGGAGACCCAGGCCGCCTGGGCCGAGGCCGGCGAGGACGACACCGTGACGGTGCACTCCTCCACCCAGCACCCGTCGGAGATCCAGGCGATCGTGGCTGAGGTGCTGCACCTGCCCCGGCACAAGATCGTCGTCCAGGCGCCGCGCATGGGCGGCGGTTTCGGCGGGAAGGAGACGCAGGGCAATGCGATCGCAGCCATCGTCGCCCTGGCCGCGCGAAAGACCGGCCGGCCCGTGCGCTGGCAGCTGGACCGCGATCTCGACATGGCGCTCACGGGCAAACGGCATCCGTTCCACGCCAGGTTTTCCGTCGGCCACGACGCGGACGGACGCCTCCTCGCCGCATCCGTCGAACTGGTCTCCGACGGCGGCTGGTCGCTCGACCTGTCGATGCCGATCGCGGACCGGGCGCTGTTCCACCTCGACAACGCCTATTACCTGCAGGCCGTGGATTTCCGCAGTCGCGTGGCCAAGACCAACGTGACTTCCCACACCGCGTTCCGTGGCTTCGGCGGACCGCAGGGCATGCTCGTCATCGAGGAGATCATGGATCGCGTCGCGCGCCGCACCGGCCTGACGCCCGAAACGGTGCGCGAGCGCAACCTCTACCATGGCACGGGCGAAACCAACCGCACCCATTACCTAGAGGACGTCGGCGACAACCGCATCCAGACGATGTGGCGGCAAGTGATCACGCAGGCGGATTTCGCGAAGCGTCGTGCGGAAGTGAGGGCCTGGAACGCCGCCCACCCGCGCATCAAGCGTGGACTCGCGCTTACGCCGGTGAAGTTCGGTATCAGCTTCACCCTCACCCATTACAACCAGGCCGGCGCGCTCGTGCTGGTCTATCAGGACGGTTCGGTGCAGGTGAACCACGGTGGTACCGAAATGGGCCAGGGACTGCACACCAAGATCCTCGGCGTCGCGGCGCGCGAACTGGGCGTGCCGGCCGCCAGCATCCGGATGATGACGACCAGCACCGACAAGGTGCCCAACACCTCCGCCACCGCGGCCTCAAGCGGCGCCGACCTCAACGGCATGGCCGTGGCCGCCGCCTGCACCACCTTGCGTGAACGGCTTGCACCCGTGGCGGCGGCGATGCTCGTTTCTGCCGATGTGGGAGCGTGCTTGCACGCGACAGTCGTGACCAAGGTCACTCCCACACCCGTCAGTCCAGACGAAATCATTTTCGCCAACGGCGAGGTATTCGCCAAGTCGCAGCCGAAGAAACGCCTGCCCTTCGCCCAGGTCTGCGCCAAGGCCTACACCGAACGCGTCAGCCTCTCCGCCAACGGCTACTACAAGACCCCCGGCATCCATTGGGACTGGAGCACCGCCACCGGCCGGCCCTTCCACTACTTCGCCTGCGGCATGGCCGTGGCCGAGGTCGAAGTGGACGGCTACACCGGCATGCAACGGCTGCGCCGGGTGGACATCTTGCACGACGTGGGCGACTCGCTGAATCCCGGGGTCGACCGCGGCCAGATCGAGGGCGGCTTCGTGCAAGGCATGGGCTGGCTCACGAGCGAGGAGCTCAAGTGGGACGCGCAAGGTCGGCTCCTCACGCACAGCGCCAGCACCTACCAGATTCCCGCGATCAGCGACGCCCCGGTGGAATTCAACGTCACCCTCCTGCCCAAGGCCGCGCAACCGAACACCATCCACGGCAGCAAGGCCGTCGGCGAACCGCCCCTCATGCTCGCCATCGCCGTCCGCGAAGCCATCCGCGACGCCGTCGCCGCCTTCGGCACACCCGGCGGCGAAGTCCGCCTGGCCTCCCCGGCCACGGGAGAAGCAATCTATACGGCCATCCAGGCCCGGTTAGGCGCCGAGGAAATCCCAAAAGTCCAAACACCAAATTCCAAATGAACCTAGATTATTCAGCCCTGAGGGACACTAATTGCACAAATTATCACGAATCAAAACGATCCCCCCTGAAGAAGTAACCCCAGGCATTCACCCATGAGGTGGGTGCGCTGCAACATACTAGGACCTGAAATTCGTGTCATTCGTGTCTCTGACTGCGCTTTCTAGGATAAAGTAGAAGGGTCGAATACTTTCGGCCTTAAAATTTTAGGAATTGGGATCTGTTTGGCCTTTGGAGTTTTGGATCTTTGGATTTTTCCCAGCTTGGAGCACATCGCGCTCTGTCAAAAGCTGGGCGGTGATGCTGATCGCGATTTCCCGTGGGTCGTTGCTGCCGAAGGGCAGGCCCACGGGGCAATGAAACTGCCGGGCGCGCTCCGCGGGCAAACCGTCGGCGATCATCTCGCGGCGCAGAACCTCCGCCTTGGCGTCGCTGCCGATGACACCGATAAAAGGAAAATGACGCTCCGCCAACGCGCGCTGCAGGACCGGGCGGTCACTGGCGTGCCCCTTGGTCAGACAAAGCAGAAACGCGCCGTCCGGCATCGTAGGCACCAGATCCTTTGGTTCGTCGGATTGGATGAAGCGAATGTTGCGCGAGCGCGGCAGGCGATCGAGCCACTCGCGGCGCGGATCCACCACGGTGATGGCGCAATCGAGCGGAGCCAGCACCGGGACGAGGGCCTGCACGACATGGCCGGCGCCAAAGATCCAGATCGGCCAGGCAGCGCCGTGGCCACCCGCGACCTGCGGCTCGAAATAAAGTTTCACCGAGCCACCACAGGTCATGCCGACATCGGTCTTCAGCGTCCAATTTACCGAACGCGGCACGGTGTTCGCGCCGGCCAGCATCTCCTGCGCGAACGCAATGGCCTTCGCCTCGACCTTGCCGCCGCCCACCGTGCCCGCAAACAAGCCGGCCGTGGTCACCAGCATCTTCGCGCCGGTATCCTGCGGCGTGCTGCCCAGCGCCTCGGTCAGGACGACGAGCACAAAGGCCGTGCCCTCGCGCTCAAGGGCCACCACCTGCTCGTAGAAGGATAACGCATTGCTCACGGCGCCAAGCTAGAGCGGAGAGCCAGACTGGCAAGTGTCGACGGGAAAACACGGCGAGGTCGCCGTGGCTTCAGCCATCACAACCTGGAGCGCAGGCGACCCGCCCGCGGATATTTCAACTTCCTGGCGAGCAACCTACACACCCCGCCCTGTCGGGCACCCTCTTCATCCAGACTCATGAAGTTGAGCCGGACTTTACCTCGAGCTTCTAGGTGGACGGGCACGTCCCTGTGCCCGTTTTCGGACCCTCACTTTGTCACTACGATTATCGCCGGCAGAGGGACCTGCCGGCCCACCTGATTAATACCAACCACGATAAGACTTAGCTGGTCTCATGCGGTTGAAACCGAGATTTCCCGAAAAGCTGAATACTTAAAAGCGAACTGCACTGCAGATGCGCTTTTTTGGAAGCTGACCTTGGCTATAAATACGTTATGCACGATTCCGTTTTTTGAACCGCATGAGTCCGGATGAAGAGGGGTGGCGCGCAGCGCCGGGGTGTGTAGGGATCGTTCAGGGTGAGAGGCACTCTCCCTCCCTAGCTCCGCGCGGCCGAACCGCGGCGGCGAACGTAATCCAGGAGCACCGCGGCGATGATGATACCGCCCGTCACAATCTCCTGCACCCAGTTGGACAGACCCAGCTTGGTGCAACCATTGGCGACGACACTCATGATCAGCGCGCCCACCAGCGTGCCGGTCACGGTGCCTTGACCGCCGGCGAGGCTGGCGCCGCCGATGACGACGGCTGCGATGATGTTCAGTTCGAGTCCGACCGCCGTCGTCGGGTCGCCGCCCGTGAGGTAGGCGAACTGCAGCACCGCACCGAGCCCGGCAAAGGCACCGCCCAAAATGTAGACCAACAGTTTCACCCGCTCGACGGGCACGCCGCAGAGGCGGGCGGTCAGCTCGTTCGAGCCCACGGCGAAGACATGCCGGCCGAAGCGGGTGTAGCGCAGGGCCAGCGCCACGAGCACGGCAAAGCCCAGCATCATCCAGACCCCCGACGGCAGTCCGCCATGCCGGCCGAGCTGCATCAGGTTGTTC
>JBDKHE010000098.1:0-5036 GCA_039797805.1 Verrucomicrobiota bacterium | reverse complement strand
TTCCTAAAAGTAATAAGGCAAACAATCCTTTGTTTTGTCTCAGAACGACAATTCCTTCTTTCATTTCCCTTATGAAATTTGGTTCCAAACTTTGCAATTGATCACCCAACTCAGGAATACGTACAATTGCTACCGTAATAGATGCAATCACAGCACCCAATACATCGATGGCAATAATAGCATTTAAATCCCAAACGGAGTAAAGGAGTGCTGCAACTGCCGGACTAACAATATAGCTTATAGATTGCAAAGACTGACTATAGCCTGCGCATTTCGTCAGCTGTTCTTCTGGTACTAAAAGCGGCGTAACCGCATTGAGTGCTGGGGTATGAAAAGCTGTTCCAATGCTACGGATAAACAATACTACCATAACCGCCCAGACAGGTAGCTCCATATACAATGCTACAATAGCAAGCACTGCCCCTGCTGCTGCGATAATTAAATCAGCACCAATCATTATCTTCTTCCTATCATGACGATCCACTAATACACCAATGGCTGGTCCAAAGACCGCATAGGGTAAAAAACCTACTAGTGAAGCCATAGACAAGACCATGGCAGATCCTGTTTTTTCTGTAAGGTAAAAAATAATTGCCATTTGCAGGATGGCACTAGTGATTAACGATACTGCTTGCCCTGCCCATATTGTATAAAACTTAAGTTTCCAATTGTTGTATTTTTCCATTTATATTATCTCCTGCATATTATTTACTGATAGGAACTGTCATTTCGGGTTTTTTGCGGTTTTGGGTCAAAATTCGGTTTTTTCCCCGAACTACGACTGTTTTCGCACCCCGAACAACTAATCCAATCAGAATTTTCCGGCAACGCCGACTCCAAGAAGTATAATTCCAGTCTATTTCTGCCGTCAACCCCTGAGGCACTTCCGCGAAGTTTGTGGGTAGTGCTCATGCGTTGCCTGCTCTAGGATAGAGGTCCAGCGCACCGAGATGGAAGAAGACGTCGTTCTTGAACGCCGTGAAACTTGCGTGTCCCCTTGCCTTTGCCTTGATGGCCTGGATCTTAGAATTGATGTTCTCGGCCGGGCTGTTCGAGAGTCCCATCCGAAATGCGTTGAGGATTCCCCATGCGTGGTTCTCCAGCATATTGGCGATCTTCTTCATGGCACTCACAAGGCCTGATCGCACTTCGAGACACCAGTCCTTGAGCCATTTTTCGGCCGACTCCACATCCTCGCACACTCTCCACATGGAGCGTAGTTTCTCCTTGAGCCGCCAGGCTTCGGCACTGTCGTAGTGACTGCACTCATCCAGCCACGAGAGCTGCTCCCGCTGCTTGTCGGTGCGATTCTCGCTCCCGCGTACCAGCGCCCACTTGGCGCCAACGATGTGCTTGAGCTTTTGTTCGGCGTGCAGGGATGCCTTACCCACAGCGCTGACCATCCGCTTATCCCTGCCCTTTTCAAAGGTCTTACGAGCCTGTGAAACCTCGCTGCGGTGAGTGGTCAATACAGCCTCGTTCACATGCATCATCAAGTGGAACGGATCAAAGGCCACAACATCCTTACCTTGCGCAAGCTTCTGTACAGTGACGCCCGAAAAGCCTGCGTGGAAGTCCTGAGACATCGATTTGATGCCGTCTCGAGCCTCTTGAGTCATCGCGTCATAGAACACTGCCAAGCCGTCGCCCGCGCGCCCCTCATAGACTTCCTCGACCAGACCAGCACCTACATTGCCGATGATCGTCCCGAAGCGACGCCCCTTTTTCCAGCTCTTCTCGTCCACACAGCCGTGCTCGAATACAGGGTGCTTCCCTGAGGCCTTCGCGGCCTCACGGCGCGATAGACCACGCTCAACCGCTTTGGCCTTGATCCGACCCAACTGGTCCGCGCTCACTCGCAAGATGCCCTGAGCGCGAGTCGCCGGAGTCACTAACAGCAGCTCGATCGCCAGCCGCTCGAACAAGGCCGTGAACCCTGAACCTGGTTCGGCCCAAGGAAGGCTTGCTGTCAGAGTCTTGTGGTCAGGACACTGAACTCGAGGAGCGCGAGCATGAAGGAAGGTCTTGAGCTGGCAGGTGTCCAGATGACGCCATGTGCGCTCTGGCGTATGGTCGTACACGGAAAGCTCGCGCTTGCACTCGGGGCAGCAGAACCGGCTGTCGGCGCCATGCTCCACGTACACATGGATCTCTTCACGAGCCATTTGCATGTCCACCCGGGAAACCGTCCAAGGGCTACGAAGGCCAAGGATGTGCTGGTAAAGAGTCGTACTGTCCATCGAGAAACAATGCCTTCCACTGAACAAAAGGTCTACATCAAACCGCTAAACCCACAAACTTCGCGGCTGTGCCCCCAACTCACCACCTGCGACTCGACCCGATTTCCGTCGATCGTCCGATGCCGGGTGGCTTCCGGCATCATCGCACCCAGGGAGGTGCCGTCGAGGGTGATGCGGGCCTCGTTGCCCGTCCGCACGCGCAAGGACGAGAATCGACTTTCCAAACGGGCGTCGACCATGGTCTCGTCACCTTTGCGCAGGAAAATCTCCCGGCGCCAATCCTGTTTGCCGGGCGCGCGCACCGTGACCACGCGGCGCCCCGGCGCAAGGGTGTCGATCCGCATCGGGACACGGCCTCGCGGTTGCTCGTCGATCCAGACTTCAGCCTCGGCGGAGGCGCTGAAGAACACGCCCGCGAAGCGGCGCAGGGGCTCCAGAGTTTCGGTGGCCCCCTGGCGGATCTCCACGTCCCGGTCCAGGGTGTCCCACATCGGGTGGTGCAACACCACCTTCCAGCGCCCCGGCGGCAGGGCGATGGGATCGACCCCCGCATGGGTCCGCAGGGTGTCGCGCCGGTGGATCAGGAGCAGAGCGGCTTCGGGTGCCGGATCCAGGACCAGATACCCCGCAGGACGCAGACGGACCTTCAGGCTCGTGGGACGGTCGAGCACCAGGGAGGCCGTCACGACGGTGTCCAGCCAACCCGCCTTGCGCAGATGCACCTGGTGCGAACCCACCAGCAGGGAATCGAGTTTCAGGGGTGTGGTGCCCAACTCGCGACGGGTTCTGTCATCCGGGAAGACCGCGGCCCCCGACGGCTCCGAGAACACCTTGAGGGACGACATCCCGCTGTCCAGTTGGAGCTCGATCCGCTTCAGATCGTCGCGTTGCAGGTGCACCGATTGCGCCCCCCGCCGCGTGGCGGTGCGCGCTTCCAGGAGATGTACCCCGGCCGGCAAACCCTCCAGCAGGAACGGACTGCGCCCGAGCACGCGTTTCCCATCCAGGAACAGGACGGCGGTCGTGTCGGAGAGTTCCACCTGGAGGTCGCCGGCCCCCACCTCGGTGGATTCCCGCTGGCGCGCTACCAACGCGCCTTGCGCCAGCCGCTCCCCGAGCCGGGGCACCGAGACCGCGAGCAGTTCGTCCACCGACAACGCCCCATCCTGGCTGGCGTCGAAGAGCACCTCGCCCGACTGCACATCCAGGATGCGGGCCGCCAGCACGTACTGGTCGCCGATCTTGCCCACGGTCCCCACCACCATGCGGTCGACGGCCAGCAACCGCCCGATCTCGACCGCGCACTCGCCCCGCTCGCAGGCGCCGCTGGCCTGGAAGGCCTGCTCCTTCAGGATGCGATCCATCTCGGAACGCTCCAGGACCCGGACCTGCCCCGACTGCAACAGGACGGCCCGCAGCCGCTCGGAGAGAATCGCGGCTTCGTCGCGACCGAGCCCTCGCGGACGAAGGTCTTCCACCGCCAGCAGGGGCATCTGGGCCGCGCGGGCGAGGCCCACGAACATCAGGAACACGAGCAGGAACTTCATGGCAGCAGGGACCCGGGGGGACTGGGAAGGAAACAGATCGAGGTGGACCTCAAAACCTACATGCCGCCGGAACGCGCAAACCGTGACAGCGCTCACATGCCCGCGCCGTGCGGAATTTGTCCGCAACGGGGTGTTTCGGGAAGCGACCGCGAAGAGGGACGGTTGAAGCCCCCCTCGACGCTCCCCCCGGCAAGCCGACGTTCGCTCCCGGGAAGTTCCTTCCGCGCCGTGGTCAGAGTCCCGGGGCGAACACGGTGGACGAACCGGCCGCGCAGCGGATCCGCACCACGGTCGAACCCTCCCGCCGCGGCAAGGGGATCCGGGTTTCCTGGGCCTCCAGGACGACCTCGCGGCTCCAGAGGCGCCGACCACCGAGATCGAATTCCTCCAGGACCGCGGGTCCCGCCACGACCGAACGCACGCAGGCGACCCGACCTCGGAGGACGAGATGGATGGCCTCCGAACCCTGTGCACCACCCCGGCTTCGGACGGGATCCTGGATCGCGACCGCATACCCGAGGCTGGCATGGGTCGCGGAAGCCTGCAGGATCCAACCCTCCGCCGGCCCCGCCGAGGGCAGGACCGACAGCGAGAACGCAGTGATGGCCGACCCGAGGACCGGACTCTGCCAGAGGGGCTCGGGGCTGTCCAGAGTCAGAATCCCCAACCGTCCTGCGGAGGTGGCGTAGGCGTACAGCGACGCCGTCGAATCGCTGCCCGGCAGCAGGACGAGTTGTTCGATCGGAGCGCCCACCGCGTAGCGGCGAGTCCACACCCGCGCTCCCGTGCGGCGCGACCACGCGAAGAGGGTGGTGTCCAGGTCGGCGACCACGACATCGGAAATCCCGGTGGAAGGGTCTTTTCGCAACGCGAATGCCCCGCTCGCCCTGGCCTGGGTGGGGAGTTGCACGGCCTTCGCGGCGGAAGTGTCGAACACCCAGACGCCGCCGTTCGCCCCATTGCTGGGAGTCGAGCCGATCACGAGATCGATCGAATCGGGGTGGCGCAGGTGGGTGATCACTCCTGTGGTGAGCTGGCGGTAGGTCGAAGGCGGCGACCGTTTCCAGATCACGGAATCGAGCCCGTTGCGCAACTGGAGTTGGCCGTTGTGGGTCAGATGTGGCTCGCTGCGAGAGGCTCCCCCGTGCAGCAGGGTGGACCAGACCGCATAGGATTCCGGAGCGCGCCGCAGATCGGCCGTGACGAATTGCGAGGTATCGGACAGAAGCAGGGCCGTGCGCGCGTCAGA
>JBDKHE010000097.1:0-7715 GCA_039797805.1 Verrucomicrobiota bacterium | reverse complement strand
ACAAGCACCTGATCGTGTTGAACAAGGCGGCCGGCATGGTGGTCCACCCGGGCGTCGGCACCGGCGAGGATACGATGGTCCACGCGTTGTTGTCGCATTGTGAAGGCGAGTTGAGCGGCATCGGTGGCGTGGAGCGTCCGGGCATCGTCCATCGTCTGGACAAGGACACCAGCGGACTGCTCGTGGTGGCAAAGAATGACGCCGCGCACCGGGCGCTGGCCGACCAGTTCGCTTCCCGGACCCTGCGCAAGGAGTACCTGGCGCTTATTTCCGGGGTGCCCAAGACCGAGAGCGGCAGCATCGACCGCAGCATCGCGCGTCACCCGGTGCACCGTCACCGCATGACCACGGGCGAAGGCGGCCGGCCATCGCGCACGGACTGGGCGGTGGAAAAGAAATTTGGCGAGGCGGCGGCGCTGGTCCGCTGCCGCATCCACACCGGTCGGACGCATCAGATCCGCGTGCACCTGAAATCGCTCGGGCATCCGTTGCTCGGCGATGCGACCTACGGGTGGAAACAGAATCCCGCGTTGCCGGTACCGCCGCGGGTCATGTTGCACGCCGAGCACCTCGTGTTCAGTCATCCGGTCAGCGCCAAGGTGATGGACCTGCAGGCGCCGCTGCCAAAGGATTTCAAGCAGATGCTGGCGGCGCTTAAGAAGGTAAAGTAAGCTACGCTGGCCAAGGACGGGGTTGGAGGTGATCCCTGCACACCCCGGCGCTGCGCGCCACGCCTCTTCCTAGAGGGGATTTCAAGACCTCCGCAGCCGAAGTCCTCTCCAGGAAAAGGGGTGCCCGACAGGGCGGGGTGTGTAGCGATCGTCCCGGGCTCAGCAGTCCCACCTAGCTCCAAAGGCGAACCGCTCACATCTGATCCAGCGCCTCGGCCGCGAGGCCCCAGCGGAGGTTGTAGACGGAATGAACAAACGAAGGGATGCGGGCCGCATTCGCGACGGCGAGCATGGTGACGATCGCGGCCGGAAACACATCGGCGCGGGCCGAGGGCAGTCCGGGAATCGCCTTGCGCTGGTCGAGCGACATCGGGGCCAGATAGTCCAGCATCCCGCCGATGGTTTCGACACTGATCAACGGATCGGCGTCCTCCATCTTCTGTTGCTGTTGCGCGCCGAGGATGGCGCGGACGGTGCTCATGCTGCCACCGGTGAAGACGGCGGTGGGCGGGGTCTCCGCAAACTTGAAGCCGCTCTGTTTCAGCTCGGCCGTCGCATGGGCCGCGAGGGCGGCCAACTCCGCCTGCACGAGGGGGGCGCCGGGATCCTTGATGAATTTTTCCGTCAGGCGGACGCAGCCCAGCTGCAGGCTCAGCTCCTGCTCAACCTTGCGTTGCTTGAACGAGAGGCATTCGAGGCTGCCGCCGCCAAGATCAAAGACGTAGAAATCCTGCAATTCCTCCAGTTCCGGGTCACAGGTGAGACCGCGGCCGATGTAGGAGGCCTCTTCCTTGCCGGACAGAATGCGGATGTCCTGCTTGGTGGCCGTCTTCACCCGCTGGCAGAAAGTCGCGCCGTTGGACGCGTCGCGCACGGCGCTGGTGGCGACGAGAATGGTCCGGCGCACGCCAAACTCGGCCACTTCGGATACGAGCTCGCGCACGGCCCCGAGCCCGCGGGTCATGCCGGCTTCGCTGAGCTTGGGCTCGGTCTCGCTGATACCCGCACCGATGCGGGCGTCGAGGGTGCGGTTCTTGAGCACGCGATACTGCCCGGTCGCGGCGCGGGCCACGACCAGCATCTTGATCGAGTTGCTGCCGATATCGATGACGGCGACACGAGGAGGAATTGCCATGGAGCTATGGCCACAAAAAGGCGCGCAAGGCGCAAAGGGAAAATGCGCTCAACCTGATTAGTTACTGCTTTCGCTGACAAAAAGCCTGCGGGACTCTGGGTCGTACACAACGGTGACGCCGCCCCCATTTTGCTGTCGTTCCTCATAGCGCAACGCGAGTGGATACATATCCTCCGGGGCACCCTGCCGAATGGGCGGCAGATTCAGAATGCTGCGGTAGGGACCGACATGTACATCACGTGCCTCCTCCATTTTCCAGTTGTTCTCCTTTGCGAATCGCTCGAATGAATCTCGGGGGATGGTGCACTCGTATACCGACAACCAGAAAAGGTCCCCTTTTCTGACGTAACTCACATCGGTTGCTTCTTTCGGCAGCCAGTCAACGCGGGCAACATGCTGGCCCGACTCATCAATGATCTCCAATGCTGATCGAAGCAGGAATCTTGTTCCCAGAATTCCTGCGAGAATGAGCAATAGAACGGCTGCAGCGACAGGGATGGTTTTTGAGCTGAATTTCACAGCGTGAAATCCTTCGGGGCGATCAGGACGACGAATTCGCCCTTGAGGCTGCCGGCGAGGAGTTTCGTCTGCACTTCGGAGGCGAGGCCGATGTGAAACGCCTCGTGGAGCTTGGTGACCTCCTTGGCGATGCAAACGACGCGGTCCGGCCCCAGCACCTCGACGATCTCGGCGGCAAACTTGTCGATCCGGTGACAGCTTTCGTAGAGGGCGAGGGTGTAGTCAAAGTCGCGATACTTCGTGAGAAAGGTGATGCGGGCGGCGGACTTGGGCGGCAGGAAGCCGGCGAACAGAAAGCCGTTGGTCGGCAGCCCTGCTGACGCCCACTCGGCCGTGCGGGCCCAGGGACCGGGGACGGGGACGACCGGCAGATTGCGACGGCGGCAGGCCCGGACGATGCGGAAACCGGGGTCACTCAGGCCAGGGGTGCCGGCGTCGCTGACCACGGCGACGGATTTGCCGGAAGCGATGAATTCGGCGAGCCGTTCGGCGGCCTCGGTCTCGTTGTGTTCGTGATAAGGCGCCAGTTCGCGATGGAGCCCGAGCCGGGTCAGCATGTTTCCCGTGGTGCGGGTGTCTTCGCAGGCCACGAGATCCACCGATCCCAAAATGGCGCGGGCGCGCTCGGTCAGGTCCGCCAGGTTGCCGATCGGCGTGGCCACCACGTAAAGGTGACCGGGCAGGGGCGTCAGCGAAGGATTGACGGCTGGCGCGTTCATGCCGGCAGGACTACGGCCGCAGCGGGAGGCTGCTTAGTTGCCGGTCATGCCCGGGATACGGCCTTCCCAGGAAGCGGGACGGCTCCACGGAATGGACGAATCCTGCTGGTTGCCCGTGCAGCCGGAAAGGCCGATGAGGGCAAAAGCGAGCAGCAGGAGGGCAACGAGTGATTTGCGGGAGGAGGACATGTCTGGAATGGGTAATACGACAATCAGGTGGGTCTGCAACTGCCGTTTGTGATGGGATGCTTAATCGGCCCGATGGTTCCGTGCGCTCACGCTTTCCAGGCGTAAGTCGAATCGGACCAGGGCTTGCGCACGGTCTTGACCACCTTGCTGCCCGGGTTGGCCGCCATGTGTTCCAAAACCTTGAAGATGAGCTCGGTTTGGCCGGGCTGATCCAGCTGGGCGGCCAGGGTCTCGGCCGTGAACTCCCGGCCGTTGGCGGCCTGGAGGGCGGCGGCCATCTTCAGCTTGAGGGCAATGACGCTGCCGGCGGCCTTCTTGCCGGCTTCGACGCCGGGCTGATGGTAGGCGTTGATACCGACCAGGGAGGCATAAAAACCAACCGCCCGCTCGTAGAGGGCGATCAGTTGTCCCAGAGAACGCGGCGACACCTCGTTGACGGTGATGGTGAGGGAGTGTCGGTTCTTCTCGCTCAGGGCGTCCCGGGTACCCAGGAAAAAGCCTTGGAGGAAATCGCCACTGGTCACCCCCGGCTCGACCTCCATGGAGTCGTCACCGGCGCGGTCCTTGAGGACCTCGATGAAGGTGACGAAGAAGTTGTTCACGCCCTCGCGGAGCTGTTGCACGTAGGCGTGCTGGTCCGTAGAGCCCTTGTTGCCGTAGACGGCGATACCCTGGTTGACCAGGTTGCCGGCGAGGTCGAGCTCCTTGCCGAGGGACTCCATCACGAGCTGCTGGAGATAGCGGGAGAAGAGGAGGAAACGGTCCTTGTAGGGCAGCACGACCATGTCCTTGGTCCCGCGGCCGTCGGTGGCCCAATACCACATGAGGGCGAGGAGGGCGGCCGGGTTGTCCTTCAGGGTTTTCTTGCGCGTAACCTCGTCCATGGCGGCAGCACCGGCGAGCATCTGGTCGATCTTGATGCCTTGCAGGGCGGCGGGCAGGAGGCCCACGGCGCAGAGCTCGGAAGTGCGTCCGCCGACCCAATCCCACATCGGGAAACGGGCCAGCCAGCCTTCCGCGATGGCGACCTGGTCGAGTTTGGAGCCCTCGCCGGTGACGGCGACAAACTGCTTGGTGTGGTCGAGACCGGCGGCCTTGAAAGCGGCCTGCGCCTCGAGCATGCCGTTGCGGGTCTCGGCGGTGCCACCGGATTTGGAAATGACGATGACGAGGGTCTGCTTGAGGCGGCTGCCGAGTTCCTTCAGCACGTAGTCCATGCCGTCGGGATCGGTGTTGTCGAAAAAGGAGACGCGCATGCGGTCGCGACCGCCCTTGAGGCGACCGAGGGCATGGCTGACCAGTTGCGGACCGAGCGCCGAACCGCCGATGCCGATGACGAGGACTTCCTTGAATTTGCCGGCCGGGGAAGCGATCTCGCCCTTGTGGATCTTGGTGGTGAACACCTTGATGGCCTCGAGCGTCGAGGTGATGGCGTTGCGAAGTTCCGGGGTGGGGGCCAGATCGGCGTTGCGGAGCCAATAGTGACCGACCATGCGCTTCTCATCGGGATTGGCGATCGCACCGCCTTCCAAGGCTGCCATGTCGGCAAAGGCCTGCTGGAGCTTCGGCTGCATGGACTGCAGAAAGTCGTCCGGGAAAGGCATGCGGCTGATGTCGAGCGACAGGCCGAGACGGGCGTTGGTGTAGTAGAGCGACTTGAAGCGTTCCCATGTCATAGTCTTGAAGGGATAAGCCAGTACTCAGGAAGGGGCTAGCCCGAAAACGGGATAATTGCGGCATAGGGGATCACAGAAACGGAAGCGTGCCCTGCAACCGGGTGCGGGCCAACTTGCGGTTGATTGTCGCGGAATGTACCGGGGGCGGACTCCGGAAAAAGAGATCTCGGATCACGGAAATTTGTGGATTGCCAGCGGACGACGCAGCCGCGTTCACTGGGGGGCTTAAAGCATGGCATTTGATCTCAAGCGCGTTTTGAAAGTGATGCTGTTCTCATCGAACGGTCCGCTTTCGGTGAAAGACATCCAGACGGCGGTGAGCCGTTTCCACGAGCAGGCCTCCAGCCTGCCATTGGAGGAGTCGACGACTGAGGGCACGGAGCCAGCGGGCGAGACCGTGCCGGCGGAAGCTCCCGTGGTCGGCGGTGAAGCCGCCCCTGCCGTGGTCATGCCGATCGAGGATGACGAATTTTACCGCGAGGTGCCCACGCTCGTCACGGCCGCGCAGATTCGCGAAGCCATGGACACCATCGGGCTCGAATTGAAGGCGGCTGACAGCGAGATGGTGCTTATCGAGGGATCCACCGGCTGGCGCCTGGCAACCCAACCGCGGTTCGCGCGCTGGGTCCGGCTGCTCCGCAACGAGCCGCCACCGGTCCGGCTGAGCGCATCGGCCTTGGAAACGCTGGCCGTCGTCGCCTACCGCCAACCGGTCACCCGGGCGGAAATCGAGCAGATTCGTGGCGTCTCGGCCGATGCAGGCCTGGCCAAGCTCATGGAACGCGACCTCGTGTATATCGTCGGACGCGCCGACCTGCCCGGTCGACCGATTCAGTACGGGACCACGGACGCCTTTCTGGAATTTGTGGGCATCAAATCACTCGACGAGCTGCCGGCTTCCGACGTGCTGTCGCCGCGGCAGATTGACGCCTGGCTGCAGACTTCCGCCAATCCGCGCGCCGCGGGAGACTCCGATATGGGGCTGGATGAAACGGAAGAGGATCAGCTGGCCCTGCAGGAGACGCCTGCTCCGGTGACACCGGTTTCCGACCAGCCCGAGGCAGAATCGAAACCGGAAACTCCGGTCGAATCCTGACCAGCGCCTACTCCCGGCGTGCCGGGTGGGCGATCCAGGCTCCGGAAGGGGATTCCCGTCTAGCGAGCCCGGGCAAAGTAGAGCGCGATCACGCCCAAGCCAAGCAGGGCAAAGGCGGCGAAAAAATAGATCAGGCAGCCCCGCTTGACCTCACCGCGCACGGTGCGGCCGTCTTTCTGAAATTTCTTGATGAGCTCGTCCGCATCCGCGGGCGCCAAGGGGGCCGCCGGCGGCACGGGCGCGGTCGCCGTTGCGGGCTTGGCTGCAGATGTGGTGGGCGCCGCCTGGCCGGAGACGGACTTCTCTCGCTCGATCTCCCGGTCCAGCCAGGCCAGTTGTTCCTGCGCGAGAGCGCGCTGTCGCTGAAGATCGGATAGCCGGTCGGACATGTCGTCAGTGAGGCGGAAAACACCGGGGCGGGCAAGTGGGATGGTTTGCCGCGGGCGTGAAGGTGGTTCCAGCCCGGTCAATCGTTACCTCGTCGGGCAGCCCTCAGCCCTCGGCGGCGGCGCCTGAGGGCGGGAGGGCGGGCAGCGACGATTCCGTCACGGTGCCGCCGTACCCCGGCCAAAGACAAAGGCGCACCTTGCGGGTGCGCCTGGAAATGAAAGCAACGAATGTCTCGATCAGACGACGTTCACCTTGCGGTGAGCCTTGTCGAACTGGACGGTGCCATCGCGCAGGGCGAAGAGCGTCCAATCGCGGCCGGTGCCCACGCCTTTGCCGGCATGGTGCTTGGAGCCGCACTGACGGATGATGATGCCGCCGGCGAGGACCTTCTGTCCGCCGAAAATCTTTACGCCCAGACGCTGGGAACGGCTGTCCCGTCCGTTGCTGGATGTTCCCTGACCTTTCTTGTGTGCCATTGTAGTATCTCCTTAAGCTGTGATGGATTCGATCTTGATGACAGAAAGCTCCTGGCGATGGCCGCGTTTGCGCTCCATGCCCTTGCGCTTTTTCTTTTTGAAGACGATAACCTTCTTGCCGCGCTTGTTCTCAAGGACCTTGGCCTTGACTGAAGCGCCGGAGAGGAAGGGGGTACCGACCTTGAAATTTTCGCCCTCGCCCGCAGCGAGGACCTCGTTGATTTCGACCGTGGAACCGGCTTCCGTCTTGGGATAGCGGTTCACGATGAGGATATCGCCCTCGCTGACCGAGAACTGCTTCCCCTGTGTTTTGATAGTGGCTTTCATAAGTTCAAAGGGGCGAAATAAGATGAGTAGGCCAAGGGTAATCAAGGCTTTATTTGTTTTTCCTAACAAATGCCCCAATAAAAGGCAGTTTGCGGCGGGAGAGCCCGCTTGCGAGCCGCATTTTTTCCAAATATCGAGGACACCGTGCAACACGTCGTTTCCCAGCGTGAATTTGAGCGAAAGAACACCGTGGCGGTGGCAAGGTGGTTACTGGGCAAGGTTTTAGTGAAACAGGATGCCAAGGACCTCGTGAGGCTCCGCATCATCGAGGTGGAGGCCTACCACGGCGAAAGCGATCAGGCCTGTCACGCGAGCAAGGGGCGCACAAAAAGAACCGAAGTCATGTATCAGAGCGGCGGTCGGTGGTATGTTTATCTCTGTTACGGGGTGCACGAGATGCTGAATCTGGTCACGGGACCGGTCGGACAGCCCTCGGCGGTACTGATCAGGGGATTGGAGGGGATTTCCGGCCCCGGGAGGCTGACCAAGCACTTGGGGATTACACGGGCGCTGAACA
>JBDKHE010000096.1:0-7358 GCA_039797805.1 Verrucomicrobiota bacterium | reverse complement strand
TCGCGTATTTACCCGCCGGCAGATTCGAGACCGTCACGGTGAACTGCGGGCCGTTGATGTCCTCGTAATAGACGTTGGCGTTCGGGCCGGCGCCTTCGATCCGCGGATAGGGCGGATCCTTGTGATGCGTGAAATCACCGCTCACGACGACCCGACCGCCACAAGTGGTGCAGGCTTCATCCGCGGCGATGGACGCGGAGCCGGAGAAACAGAGTCCGGCAACGAGGAGCAGCCAGGTACGTGAAAAAGAGGATCGATTCATCAATGGGTCTGGGCTTGGTCCTGGGCGGAGCGGAGCAGTCAACGGAACAGGCGCTGCGCAAAGATATACAGGTTGCTGCCCCAGGTCTCGCCGTCGTGGCCGTGGTCGTCGACGTTCCAGAGGTGCGGCACGTCGTGGTCCCGCAGGTAGCGGTGGACGCCTTGGGAGAAATTGATGAGGCCGTCCTTGTTGCCACAGGAGAGATAGAGGAGCTTGAGTTGCGCGCGGACCGCGGCGGGGTCGGGCACGAGTTCCGCCGGCGGCTTGGTGTTGGGCGCGGCGGAAAAGGCGCCGAGCCACGCAAAGGTATCCAGATGGGCCAGGCCGAAGTTCAGCGTCTGCCCGCCGCCCATCGACAGTCCGGCGAGGGCGCGATGTTCCCGGTCGGTGTAGGTTGCATACTTGGCTTGGATCGCGGGGATCAGGAAATCCAGCAGGTCCCGCTCGAACTTGGCGAAGCCGGCCTGCTGGTCCGGGGCGAAGACATTCGGTCCGGGGCGGTCATCCGGCAGGGCGCGACCGTTGGGCAGCACGATGATCATCGGCACGGCCTTTCCGTCGGCGATGAGGTTGTCGAGAATGACGTTCGGGGAAGCCGCATGCATCCACTCGTTGATGTCGCCGCCGATGCCATGGAGCAGATATAAGACGGGGTACGTTTTTTCCGGCGTATAGCCGGGCGGCAGGTAGACCCGGGCCTTGCGCCGGGTACCGGTTACGCCGGAATCGTACTCGAACAGCTCGAGCCGGCCCGCCGGGGCGTCCGGCCGGGGCGTCTTGAATCCCGCGGGCGCCTCGGGAAAGGCGCGGACGTCATCGGCGGCCAGCACGATGCTGCGCGCGAAATTGGCGCGGGCCTCCTCGGGCAAAGCGGCGGCGGGTTTTTCCTGGGCGGTGGCCGCCACCGCGGTAAGGGCGACAAACAGAGGGAGGGAGCGGAAAGGAGAAGGATTCATGGCGGGGTCGAAGGGTGCAGGGAGTTACTTGGCCGGCTTGTTTTGATCGCTGACCGCCGCTTCGAGCAGGGACGCGAGGCCCCGGGGATTTTCCTGCTGGGCCACGTGGTGACCGGTGAACGTGCGGATGGTCCAGCCGCGGGACTCGGCCCGCTGCCAGCTCTTGTCCGTCTTGGCGCGCTCCTCGGCCGATTTGTCGGCCGGCACGAATGCGACGTAGGTCACCGGCAGCGTCAGGGCGGCCGGGTTTTTGTAGGAAACCGGCTGGGTAAAGCACTTGATCGACTGCTTCACACTGTGCGGCGGCTTGTCGCCGGGTTTGACCCAGGGCACCTGCATGAAGCCATCGGCGTCATTGCTGCCGGGAGGACGGGCGCCGCCGAACAGATCCCGGATCGACATGCCGTCATCCGGCACCGCCGCATCAAGAAAGACGACGTGACGGATGCGCTCGGGAATGCGGTCCATGACGCCGGTGATGACCATGCCACCGTAGCTGTGGCCGGTGAGCACCACGTCGTGCAGGTCTTCGAAGAGGATCGTGTTCACCACGTCGTTGATGTGGGTCTCAAGGTCGATGTCCGGACTGTTGAGATGCATGCGCTCGCCGAGGCCGGTGAGGGTGACGCGGTAGACGGTGTGACCGTCGTCGGTCAGGAACTGGGCGCACTTCTTCCATTCCCAACCACCGGCCGTGGCGCCGTGCACGACGACGAAGGTGATCTTCTCTTTGGCCGGTTCCGCGGGGAGGGCACGGTACAAACCGAGAAAAAGGAAGGTTAGCAGGATGACGCGGGGCAGGATTTTCATAGGATGGGAATGAGGGGATAGAATGAAAGGGGCCGGCCCCGAGGGCGCGGGGCGACGGGCATCAGTTGGCTTTGGCCGGGGTGGCGCCCAGCAGTGGCCGCATCACTTCGGCGTACCGTTGGCCCAGCAGGCGGTAGCCCTCGGGGGTGAAATGCAGGTTGTCCGGCCGGGCGACGCACCCCAACGAGGACACGACGTGGGCGGTGGGGATGACCTGCGGCAGGCGGGCGATGATCGCGTTCATGCTCGCGCAGGCGCCCTTCTGGTCCGCACCCACGAGCTCGCCGGCGAGCAGGGGGACGTCCGCGGCTTGGAGGTCGAGATCCTTGAGGAGGTTTTCGTACACGGCCTTGACCTTCGCGGGCCATTCCTGGTCACCGGTGTTGGATTCACCCTGGTGCAGCAAAATGCCTTTGATGACGCCGGTCTGCTGGGCCAACCGGCCCATTTCCACCAAGCGCTGGTAGGGGTTGCCGCCGTACGCCGCGATCCAGGGTTTCATCCACGTTGGCGCCGTGTCCGCGAACGCCTGGTAGTTCGCTTTGTCGAACAGCTCGATCTTGCAGCCGCCGACCGCGACGTTCACCACGCCCACTCTGACATTGGCAGGGAGACCGGCGACCAGGGTCCGTCCGAAATAGTCAGCCGGGCTCAGTCCGCAACGCGGCCGGCAAAGCGGCGGCACCGCCGGGTACCAGTGGCCGGCCTCGCGTTTCAGTTCCGGAAAATCGACCGCGGCCAAGACCTGAAAGCGCGGATCGACGCCCTGCTTGTCCTCGTCGGGAATCCCCGGAAAACCTTCCATGTTCGACTGTCCGAGGCAGAGGAACACGTAGAAATTCTTGTCCTGGGCACTGGTGACCGTGGCCAGCATCAGCAGACCGGCCAGCGTGAGGAGCTTGGGCAATTTGATCATGATTTTGTCGGAAGGCCGCACCGCCATGAATGGCGCAATCGCGTCGGCGCAGGCGGTCGGTTTACGGGGTAAGGGGGGGGTTGTCGCGTCAGGGCCAGGGAACGGCGCGGACGATCACAGATGGAACCCTAGGCGAGATCCCCGGCCATGGGAACCTGGTGTTTACTTGACCGTTAGGAGATCCGGGATGGATCAGCCGGTTGACGCCTCGGCCAACGCGCTTGGTTACGGCGGGCCCGAAGGCGCCGGCAGGACAATCTCGCTGCGGACCGAAATTTTGTCTGCCGTCGGGAAATCTGCGGGTACGGGCAAAGTGACCTCGCGGCGGGCGAGCCATTGCAGCGCGCGCACGACGATCGTCTGCACGCCGGCGCAACGCATGCGCGCGGGCTGCGTGTCGCCCTTCCACACGTGGCCGAAGGTGGACGTGTAGACGCGGCCCTGGCCGTAGGTGACGGTCCATTCGAGCGGCCAGTTCAGCTTCGTCACGGGATCAAAACCATAGGACAGCACCGTGAGGTTCCGCGCCGGTCCGCGGGCATAATAATAGACCTCAATGTCCGGCGTCAGCCACGCGCGCGGCAGGCCGGCGTGGATCGGGTGGTCACCCAGACGGTGCACGACGGTGTCGAGGCGGCTTCCATGGCCGGTATCACGGCCCTCGCCGGCGGGGATTACCTCGATCTGTTCGTTTGCGCCGATGCTCAGCGCCACGCCGAAATCCTTTTTGCGCCAGCCGAGCCCGATCATCTCGTTGTAAGCGGGCCAGTCGGCAAAGGCGTTGTTGCCCGCATGCCAGACATAGACGCCGCCGCCGGCGCGCACGAAGTCTTCGAAGTCTGCCTGCGCCTCCCGCGGCCATGGCGGTCCACCGTTGAGATCGTTGCAGGTCTGGATGACCACATCGTAGTCGGCAAATCGCGGCCGCCACGTGTCCCAGCCGGGGGCGTCCTTGGTCGCCGGTGCGGTCGAGACGGTGACGCTGAACAGCCCGGTGGGTTCGAGGATGCCGCGGATCAGCGCGGTGGTGAGTGTCCAGTCGTGGTTGCTGTAGCCGTCGACGACCAGCACGCGGACCGGCGCTTCGGCGGCGTTCATGGTGAGCGGGGCGACAAACCCAAGTCCAAGCAGGAGGAGGAAACGACCGGACATAAGGATCAGCGGAGCTGGAGGTCCCAGACTTTCGAGTGGCGGGCCGTGCCGGCGGGTCCGGTCACGTCGAGAATGACGACGTAGTCACCGGGCTTGGCGTAAGTGTGTTGCGGGTGTTGTTCCGAGGAAGTGGCGCCGTCACCGAAATCCCATTTCCAAGCGGTGATGGCGCCGACGGACTCGTCCTTGAAAGCCACGAGGCGCCGGTCCATGTCCACGACCGACCAGCTCCATCGGGCGGCGAGCGGCGGGACGAGCGACGGCTCGATCGGCATGAGGCGGAAGGCGCACAATTCGGAAGCGTGGCCCAGGGCGGTGCGTTTGGGGGAGAGCATCCAGAAGCCGCGCGGCGTCTTCCCGTCGTAGTCGATCACGATCCAGGAGAGGCCGATGATCTTGTCTTCGCGCAGGTTGGACTCGACCGCCCGTGACGGACCCTCGGGGCCGGCGTAGTCGAACGGCGTGATCCAGAACTCGAGCACGTATTTGCCGCCCTCGCCGGGCTTGAATTGAAACGACTGCGCGGCGTTGGCCCAGGGGAACTCTTTCACCCAGGTCGCGGCACCCCACGCCATGCACCAGTCCTTGTTCACGGATGGCGTGAAGATGTGGTAGTTCTGCGCGTGGACGCCATGCACGGCCCAGGCGGATTCGCGATCGCTGATGCGCGCATCGGCGACCGCGGCGGATTCGCCGACCAGTTCCCGGGTCCAGAATTTCGGCCGGTCGCGCCCGATCAACGGGCCACCCGACGCGTCCCCGTCCACGATGATCTCAAAGGTGTCGTTGCGGAGGCCGGGTTCGGCAAAGTCCCAATAGTCGTCCTCGGCCTCGTAGAGAAAGTACAACCGGTTGAGCCCCTTGACCCAGCCGACCTTCACGCGCACGGCGAGGGATTTGTCACCGGCCGCGGGTGGATTGGCGTAGTCGTTGCGCAGCTGGTCCTTCCCGATGACGTAGCTCTCCGGCACCATCGCCCAGTCGGACGTCTCGCCGTCGATGCGAGGTATCCGATCGTGGGGAAACTGAAAAACCGGATAGGTGACGCCGGGTTTCTCGAGGGCCTGGGCACTGAGGGCGAGCCCCAGGAGGGTGACGGAGAGCGAGGGAAGCTTCATGGTGCCGGTTGCGTCGGAACGTTCCAGGGCAGACGGCCCGAGGACTCGTCCTTGAACTCCGTCGGCTTCACATCGACCCAGGTGCGGAACACGCGTCGCGAGACGATCAGCGGCTCGGCCGTGTCCCGGCCCAGCACGGGTCCCGCGCTGAGCACGAGCGGCGGCAGGCTTTCGGCCAGGTTGACGCCCTGGGCGTTGACGGTGAGGTTGGCACGCCAGACGAGTTTGCGCTCGCCGCGGGCGAGGGCGGCGTAGTCGTAGGCGGAAATCACGGCGAAGTAGAGGTCGTGCTCGGCCTGGTAGTCGAGGTATTCCTGGACGGTCGATCGGGGGAAGAGGTTGCTGAGGCTGAGGGCTTCGTCCATCTGACGGGCGAACACATCGCCGCCGACGAGCTTGGCGCGCTCGAAGCGTTGCCGGCGGGCTTGCTCGGGAAACGCGAGACGGTCTTCCTGATCCATGGCTTGGTACGGACCCCAGTGATAAAAGAGGGCGAGCGTGGGCGGCGCCCCGTCGTCGGAGGCGGGCAGGAAGCCGTTCACCGTGAGCGAACGGGTGAGCATCCGATGCAGGTACTCGGGTGCCGGCGTGACCTGTCCGCCGTAGATCTCCCCGAATTCCTTCATGTCGCCCTGGTGGAGGATGTAGCGGGTCGGACTTTCGGGCGTCGTCCTTGGCAACGTCTTGCCGTAGGGCGTGAGGGCGCAGTACAGGGTCATCTGCAGGAGCGGCTGCCGCTGAAACGCCTTGGGCAGGAGCGAAAAGGTATGGCGCTGAAGCGGGGTGGCGACCATCGGCCCCATGGGCGGTTCTTCCGTGGCGTGCCCTTCTTGGGGCGGCACCGCCGCCAGACAACTGGTGAGCACGCAGAGAAACAGGCAGGTTGTTTTCATGATGGTCAGAAGATGGCGGAAGTGCGTACCAAAAAGCCGCGTTCGCCCATCCACTCGAGCAGGCGCTGCGGCCAGGCGGCGACGGGTCCGGTGTTGGTGGCCCGGAGACCGAAACCGTGGCCGCTGCCGGTGTAGATGTGCAACTCGGCCGGGATGCCGGCGCGCTTGAAGCGGAGGTAGAGCTCGGCGATCCCTTCGGAAATGTCCGGGCGATCGTCATAGCCGCAGAGCAGGAAGGCGGGCGGGTGACCGGGAGCCGGCTCGATGGCCTTGGTGTTGCCCGGGTAGATCAGCGCCTGGAAGGCCGGTCGGTCCGACGGGCGCTCGACGGGGTCGGCGGCATCGGGGTTGCGGGTGCCGGGCAGACGGGCGGCCAGTCCGGCCAGTTCGCCTCCGGCCGAAAAGCCCATGATGCCGACGCGGGACGGGTCGATGTTCCATTCCTCGGCGTGGACGCGCACGAAACGGATGGCGCGCTGGGCGTCGGCGAGGGCTTCCCGATCGACGCGGTAGGTCGAGCCGGGTTCGCGCGCGAGGCGGTACTTCAGGATGATGGCGGCGACGCCGTGGTCCGCCAGCCACGCCGCCACGGCGTAGCCCTCATGGTCCATCCACAGTTCACGGTGTCCGCCGCCCGGGCACACGATGACGGCGGCGCCGGTGGCCTTGGCCGGATCGGGCAGATAAACCGTGAGCGTGGGCCGGTGAATGCCCGAGACGACGTGCTCGCCGGCGTCGGTGATGCGCACCTGCTCGGCGCCGTCGCGGCTCTCGGAACCGGGCGGGACGCCGGGCCAGAGCGGGATGACCAGGGGATCAGCGGCGCGACCGGTGACAGTAAGCAGAAGCAAGGCGAGGAGCAGGTGGGGTTTCATGGGATTACTTGGCAGGTGGGACGCTGGCGGGGATCGGCAATTTTTCTGCCTCCGCGATCAACGTGTCGAGGTCGGCCTTGAAGCGTTTGCGATAGGCGGTGGCGAAGGTTTTGGCCGCGACTTTTTTCTTGGGCGCGCGGGCCACGTCGGTCCAGAGCTGGGAGAGCGCGTCGTCACCTTGGCGTCCTGCGAGCAGGAACATCGCCCGGGTGGCGAAGGCGTAGTGGGCGCGGTTGAGTATCTCGTCTACGTCCTTGTCCTTTTCGTTCTCGACCGCGGACCAGCGCGCGAGATTGATCTTGGGTTGTTGCGCGGCGAACAGCCGGAGCTGGGCGTCGAGGTTGTAGACTTGGGCGGCGAACTCGGCGCCGAAGAG
>JBDKHE010000095.1:0-3543 GCA_039797805.1 Verrucomicrobiota bacterium | reverse complement strand
ACCGCCGGGAGCGCCAGTCGAACCCCGGCCCTTCGTCGGCCACGGACAGGACAATCACCCTCCGCCCGACCCGCACCTCCACCTGAACCAGCTTGGAGGCATCCAGACGGTTGCCGTGCAGAATGGCGTTGTTGAGGAACTCCCGCAACAGCAGGTCCACGGCAAAGACGTGGTCCGCCAGGCCGTTGGCTTCCAGCAGATCCCGGGCCGCGCGGCAGACGCCTTCCACCAGCCCCAGGTCGGAGGGAATGACTGCGCGGTAAGTCCTTGGCTCACTCATACGTCCATCCCCAGCAGGATGATATCGTCCTGCGGCTCAAGGCCGCCGCAGATGGTGTCGACAACGGCCATAACGGCGTCTTGCAGCGGCAGGGCAGCGGCCGGACGGCATGCGGCCAGCGCTCGCTCGCAGCCGTCCTCCCGGGAACCGTGCATCTCGATCAGACCATCGGTGTACAGATACAGGCGGTCGCCGGCCTGCACGGGTACGGTCATGACGCCAAAAGCGGCGTCCGCGAAAATGCCCAGGAGGTCGCCGTCCTGCTCCAGCAGACGTCCCTCGCCGTCCCGGCCGCTCACCAGGATGGCCGGTGGATGGCCGGCATATACCAGGGTCAGGCGCTTCGCGGCGCGTTCCAGGCGGGCGTAGAGCGCCGTAAAATAGGCCCCTTCGGGCAGCACGCGCCGGAGCGACTCGTTGATGGCGCGGCAGGTGTCCAGCGGCGCATCGACGGCGGAGATGTACTCGGCCAGCAGGGTCTTGAACGAGGCCGTCCAGAGCGACACACCCAGGTCGTGGCCGCTGGCGTCCGCGACGACATAGTCGACGATGCGATCGCCCACGGGGATGACGTCATAGAAGTCGCCGCCGGCCTGCAGCACCTGCCGGATGCTGACCGCAAACCTGGCCTGGGGGAGGTCTTCGGGCCGGGCCATCAGCGACTGCTGTGCGGTCGATAGCCGAGCGATCCGCTCTGCATGCAGCGCGGCCAGCGACTCCCGGGCCGCGCTCAGACGCAGGTGGGTGCGGACCCGCGCCAGAACTTCGGCCCCGGCGAGCGGCTTGGTGATGTAGTCGACCCCGCCCGCGGCGAATCCCCCGGTTTTGGTGGCGACATCGCCGTCGCCGGAAATGAAGAGAATGGGGACCGGAGAAACGGCGGTGAGCTTCCGGCACAAATCCAAGCCATAACCGTCCGGCAGGTGGACATCGAGCAGGACCAGCGCGATCGGCTGCGCATGGAACAACGCATCGGCCTCGGCCAGACTGCCCGCCAGCAGGGTTGCCAGGCCGGCGCCTTGGAGAAGGCCCTGGAGCGTGAGCGCCGTCGTGAAATCGTCGTCGACGATCAAAACCAGAGGAACCCGTGCTGCGGATTTTCTATCGCTCATGGGTTACGCTTCTCCGTCATGTCGTTCAAGGCAATAATTCTCACCAGGCCGAAGGCGGCCATCATTTTGGTACTCGGCGTCAGATTCCTGGACATCCTCATCTCTTCTTGTGCCTTTCTATAGTTGGCTGCATTGCCAATCATAACTTAACGAATTTATGTGATTCTTTCTCAGTAATAAAGATCGTTTTCAAGCGGTCGCCACCTGTTTGTGGTATAAAAATAGTGTTTGCGGGTCGACGTTGTCGGATTTACAACGCTCGGGAAAGAACCAGCGCAGCATACAACTCCCGAATGAAGAGGGTGGTTTCCTTGTTCAGGCCCAAGAAACGAACGCCGGTAACAAAGACGTTGTCGACCTCCCGAACATGACATACTTCGACCGAGGCAATCACCTTTCGCTGACCAAGGAAAAAACCCACCTGAATCCGAGCGCCGGGAGCCTGCCGGACCAACAGTTCCAGGGAAAGCCCGCCCTCGCTGAGATCGCGCAGTCGGGCTGTGTGCATTTGTCCCGGGACGAACACCTGGACATGCATCTCCTTGGTTGCAAACAATTTGGCAAGAGCCTTCATGCTCATCCGGACCGATGCCCGCCTGTCCATGGCGCTCTCCGGCTGATGTTCCCAATCGACCTTCAGCCCCTCCAGCGAGGGGATCTCGACCCAGCTTCGCTTCTTGTCCATGCAGCCTCTCCGTTCGCCGGGCTTGAATGGGCCTGTTCTGCTGGTAGACCTTCCCGCCCGCAGAATATCGGCGATAAACCGAGCTGATTCGGTTCACATTCTGGCCAGAACTGCTCTGACCTTGGCGGCTAGGTCCTGCAGCATGAAAGGTTTCTCGATCAAATCAACAGGTTCGTCCCCTCCGGTTTGCTGGTCGAGAATATCGGCGGTATACCCGGACATGAACAGGCACTTGAGTCCCGGACGAATCAGCTGCATTCTTTGGGCCAGATCGAGCCCGCTCATCTCGGGCATGATGACATCGCTGAGCAGCAGGTCGATCCTCTCCGGATGGTTGGTGGCCTTGTGCATGGCCTCGCCCGGGGTTTGCGCCACCAGGACGGTGTAGCCAAGCATCTCCAGCATGCTTTGGGCCATGGTGAGGATGAGCGGTTCATCCTCCACCAGCAGGATGGTTTCCTGGCCGCGTTCAGGGGTGTGGCCCTGGTGTTTCTCGCTGTCTTCCCCGGCCGTTCCGGGGGCTTTGGGCAGGAGAATGGAGAAGGTCGAGCCCTGACCGGGGGTGCTTTGTACGTCGATGTATCCCTTGTTCTGGTTGACAATGCCATAGACCGTGGCCAGCCCCAGACCAGTGCCCACGCCGACCGCCTTGGTGGTGAAAAAGGGCTCGAAAATATGGGCGATGGTCTCCTGATCCATGCCGCAACCGTCATCGCAGACCGACAGCCGCACATAGCCCTCTGGTTCAAGGCCGTGCAGACCGCACTGGTCGTGCTCGTCGACGCTGATGGTGCCGGTGGCGATGGTGATGGTGCCGACGCCCTTGATGGCATCGCGGGCGTTGACACAGAGATTGGCCAGGATCTGATCGACCTGGGTGGGGTCAATCAGCACCGGCCACAGGTTGTTCCCGGGGCGCCAGGTCAGTTCGATACTTTCGCCGATCAGCCGTTGCAGGATTTTGAGCATGGCGGCGATGACCTCGTTGAGGTCGAGTACCTTGGGGGTGATGGCCTGCTTGCGGGCAAAGGTGAGCAACTGCCGGGTCAGTTCGGTGGAGCGCTCCGCGGCCTGCTGGATATCGTTGAGGTGGTGGCGCACAGGGTGGGTCGGTTCCAGTCTGGCCATGGCCATTTCGAGGCGGCCGAGGATTACGCCCAGCATGTTGTTGAAGTCATGGGCCACGCCGCCGGCCAACTGACCGATGGATTCCAGCTTCTGGGCCTGGCGCAACTGCTCCTCCTGCCGGATGCTGTCCGTAATATCCCGCTTCACTGCGACATAGTTCACCGTTGCCCCGGAACGGTCGAGTACCGGTGAGATAAACGCCTCCTCGGTGAAGAGAGAGCCATCTTTTCTTTTATTGATGACGCGGCCGCTCCACCCCTCCCCCCGCTGCAGAGTTGCCCACATTTCGGCATAAAAAGACTCGTCGTGCTTGCCGCTCTTGAGAATGCGAGGATTCA
>JBDKHE010000094.1:0-8309 GCA_039797805.1 Verrucomicrobiota bacterium | reverse complement strand
CAGCGGCAGCTCGTGCAGTTTCAGCTCGGGATTCTTCTCGAGGAAGTAGCGCGTGGTCCACTCGTTGGGGAAGAAGACGACGGGATGATCGAACTTATCGGTACCGAAGCTGACGCCCGAGGCGACGACGAGCCGCGAAAAGTCGAATTCGCCGCGCGATCCCTTCATCGACTCCGGCACCTCCAGCCAACGCAGCACGGTCCACGGGGTGGGGGTGAGGCGGGATTCGGCGCCGTATTCGGACTGGAGGCGCCATTGGACAACTTCGAACTGCAGGGGGCCCACGGCAGCGAGCAGGGTGGCGCCGGCGGGGGCGTTCTTGGCGCTAAAGGACTGGACGACGCCCTCCTGGAGCAACTGCTCGAGACCGGCCCGGTATTTCTTGGCGTCGCCGGTATTGGGGTTGGAGATGTAGCTGAAGACTTCGGATGGGAACCGCGGAATCTCGTCGAAGATGATGGTGCGGTCTGTCGTGAGCGTGTCGCCGATGCCGAAGGAATCATGGCCGACCAGGCCGATAACGTCACCCGGCCAGGCCTCGTCGACGGTCTCGCGTTCCTGTCCGAATAGCTTGTGGGAGGAGGAGAGGCGGACCGATTTGCCCGTGCGCTGGTGCGTGACGACCATGTCGCGCTCAAACTTGCCGGAGCAGACGCGGCAAAAGGCGATGCGGTCGCGGTGCTTCGGATCCATGTTGGCCTGGATCTTGAAGATGAAGCCGGAGAATTTCGGATCCTCCACCGGGATTTCCCGTGCGGTGGTGGGCTGGGCCAGGCCGGGGACGGTAACGCTGACCGACTTGCGCGGGGCGGGCGGCACGGAATCCTGCAAGAATCCGTTCAGGAGAAGTTCGATGCCGAAATTGTTCACCGCCGAGCCGAAGTAGACCGGCGTCTGCTGGCCGTGACGGACGGCATTGAGATCGAAGGGATGGCCGGCGCCGTCGAGCATCTCGAGCTGTTCCTTGACCTCGTTGAACGTGTAGTCGTCAAGCTTGCTGCGCACGGCCTCATCGTCCAGCGAGGTGACGTTGACCGGGGCCTGAAACTTGCCGCCGGGGACGCGCTCGAACAGGTGAACCTCGCGGGTGCGGCGGTCGAAGACGCCCTTGAAAGTCGGACCGTTGCCGAGGGGCCAGATGACGGGTGAAGACTGAAGGCCGAGGACGCTCTCCAACTCATCGAGCAGGTCGAGCGGGTTGCGCGTCGGCCGGTCGCACTTGTTCATGAACGTGAAGATCGGCACTCCGCGGCGGCGGCAGACCTCGAAGAGCTTGCGCGTCTGGGTCTCGACGCCCTTGGCGGCATCGATCACCATGAGGGCGGCGTCCACGGCCGTGAGCACGCGATAGGTGTCCTCGGAAAAGTCCTTGTGGCCGGGGGTGTCGAGCAGGTTGACCGCGCAGCCGGCGAAGTCGAACTGCAGCACGGTCGAGCTGATGGAAATGCCGCGCTGTTTCTCGAGTTCCATCCAGTCGGAGGCGGTGGCGCGCTGGTTCTTGCGGGCGGTGACGGAGCCCGCGAGGTGCAGGGCGTTGCCGTAGAGCAGGAACTTCTCGGTCAACGTGGTCTTGCCTGCGTCAGGGTGCGAGATGATCGCAAAGGTGCGGCGGCGGGCGATTTCCTGGGCAGGTGACATGAACGGGTGGCAGGCGGTTGGGCGGGTGTGAAGAGAGGTGGTCGGGCAGGAAACGCTCCGGGGCGGGGAAGGGAAAGACAAATTTCTAGGCGAAGGCCGGCGGCCGGCGTAGCACGTCGCTCCAAGGGAGCCCCATTCCCGGTTGAGAAAATGCCATTAAGCCGTGCCGCGATTGCGTCGATTAGAGGTTATGACCGTTGCCATCACCCTTCTGCTGCTCGTGGCGATCGGTGGCGCGATCGTCGTGGCGGTCAGTCACGCCCGCCTCGTGCGCTGAACATTTCAACCCAACCCCACCATGAATGATCCGGTATATCGGAAACTGAGAACGGATGCCGGGCAGATACTCGTGGAGATCTGGTGGAAGATCATGCGGCAAGACTCGCGCAAAGGCGCGGCCGAGTATGCCAAAGTGATCGAGGGAACGAATCCCGCCTTGTTGCGGAAGAATGATGCGCCGGTGCAATCGAGCGGCTTGTGCTATTTTCACCTCAACTGATCCCCGCATGTTGGCCGGTGTTTTGAGTTTCGACGGCGTGGGCGAGTGCTAGTAAGTGCAGCGTTGACATTTACGGGATATTTAAAACGATCAGGCCGGTTCCGGTTGGGATAACTCACGTGTGTCTCGCGCGTTGATCGCGGGAGCATTGTCTCCTAACAGGCTAGAAAGCATCGAATTGAGTGTTCCTGGAAACCTCCTCTGAGCGAGAGATGCCGGCTGCCGGGTATGCGACGGACACCGTGGGCTGAATACGAACTAAAGGCTACATTCGTAGTCTAATTATCTGTCGGTAGTTACCCCAACCCCCATGTTATTCACCGTCCTCACAGTTCTTGGCGCGTCCATCACGGTCCTCGCGGTGGTCGTATGCATTTATCACATCGTGAAGGCGCCAGAAGGGATCGAGGACGAGAATGGCTTCCGCATGGTCGAAAGCAGGAAGCCCGCGACCAGTCGTTATTTTGCGGCCCGGGCCAAGGAGCGTCCGGCGACCAAGCCCTACAAGGCGCACTTGCCTGTTTCCTGATGACTGGCGGCGGGCCTTTGGTCCGAATTAATTTTTAGCTTCTAAGCACCGCGCAACCCGGAAACAGTGCGGCATGTCTGCCAGCCTGAAGCTCAAGCCCAATGCCAATTCCCGCGTCCTCGGCGGTCACCCGTGGGTGTTTGCCAACGAATGCGAGGCCTTGTTGCCCAGCGAACAGGACGGCGAGGTCGTGGAATGCCGCGACCGGGCAAACCGGTTTCTCGGCACGGGTATTTACAACAGCAAATCGCAGATCGTCTGGCGGCGGCTGAGCCGGGATCGGGTGGAACTGGACCGGTCCTACATCGCCGGCGCCATCGCGGGTGCGCTGCGGAGCCGTCAATTTGAAGCGGCCGGGCTGACGGCCTTCCAGCGCTTGGTCTGGAGCGAATCCGACGACCTGCCGGGCGTGGTGGTGGACCAGTTTGGGGAAACGCTGGTGGTGCAGATCCAGACGCTCGCGATGGAGAAGCGCAGCGATGTCATCAGCGACGTGCTGGCCGAACTCACCGGGGCCAAGGAGATCATTTTCCGCAACGATGCGAACATTCGCCGGCTGGAAGGGCTGCCAGAAGAGGTGCACACGCGCAGTGGCCAGGCATGGGAACCGCGCTGGGTGAAGATCGATGGCATCGACTACTGGCTCGATCTGCAGGGCGGACAGAAAACCGGCTTCTACCTCGACCAGCGCCAGCAACATGCGACGGTGGCGCGCTATGCCGCCGGCCGGCGCGTGCTGGATGCCTTCTGCAACCAGGGTTCCTTCGCGCTGCATTGCGCCAAGGCGGGGGCCACGGAGGTGCTGGGGCTGGACAGCGCCTTTGATGCGGTGTCCCAGGCCAAGAAAAATGCCGAACGCAACGGCCTGAAAGCAGACTTTCGCGGGGCGAATGTTTTCGACTGGTTCACCGCCATGCGGGACGAGCCGCCGGCCTGGGATCTGATCATCCTTGATCCACCGCCTTTCGCCAAATCGAAGAGTGCCTTGGGCGGGGCGCTGCGCGGGTACAAGGAGCTCATGCTGCGGGCCATGAAGTCGCTGACGCCGGGTGGGGTGCTCGCAACCTACACTTGCTCACACCACATGCAGGATGCGCAGTTGCGCGAGGTCGTGAGCGAGGCCGCGGCGGACGCCAAGCGCCGGGTGCACGTGCTGGAGTTCTGTCATCAGCCGGCGGATCATCCGGTATTGGTGACCATGCCGGAGAGTGAATACCTGCGCGGTTACATCCTGCGGGTGGAGTAAACCGATTCTGGAGCCACGGCGAACCCGCCGTGGTTGGTGTCACCGCTGCTTGGCGGCGTCGTCCAGATTCCGGCGGGTGAGCCGGAGCTGTTCGATCTCTTTCTCCATCATAGCAAGCTCATCGAGCGTAGCCGGACGTTTCATCGCCTCGAGGACATCGCGTTCATTCTCGAGCAAGGCGACGCGCGTGGCGGCGACCGCTGAAAGGTGTTCGGAGGAGTTGCCCCCGAAGATGGCGGCGGCGCTGGCGAGCTTGTTGTTGTTCAGCGTGCGATCGAGGCTGGTGGACTTCACCTTCTCGGTTTCGCGGACGATCAGCTTGTCCAGGCGTTTGATCTCCTTGTCGATTTTCTTGATGCGGCTGGCCGTGACCTCGATTTTCGGCAGGACCATCACGGAATCAGCCGTGGTCGCCGGGGCGGGCTTGGCTTCAGGTTTGGCGGGAGTGGCCTGGTCGGCCGCCGCTAGCAGGCAGGCCAAGGTGCAGAAGCTGACCAGAGAGAGGGAACGGCGAATGAAGGAGGAGGGGGCCACGGTGTTAGGAATAGGACAAGGGACGCAGGTGGCAAGGTAGATGCCGGCGACGGGGAATTGTTCCCGCCAAAGAAAAGGCCGGGCGCCTCGCGGCGTCCGGCCTGACAGGGGTGGGTTAAGCGGTTGACCGGTCGGGTCGGCCGCTCAGGCCTCAGAGACGGCCACCGTAGATCGCGCTCTTGCCGAGTTCTTCCTCGATGCGGAGGAGCTGGTTGTACTTCGCGACACGGTCGGTGCGGGAGGCCGAACCGGTCTTGATCTGGCCGGCGTTGGTCGCGACCGCGATATCGGCGATCGTGACATCCTCGGTCTCGCCCGAGCGGTGCGAGATGATCGTGGTGTAGCTGTTCTTCTGGGCGAGCTCGATCGCGTCGAAGGTCTCGGTCAGGGAACCGATCTGGTTCACCTTGACGAGGATCGAGTTGGCGGTGCCGGTCTCGATGCCCTTCTTGAGGAACTCCACGTTGGTGACGAAGAGATCGTCGCCCACGAGCTGCACCTTGTCGCCGATGGCGTCGGTGAGCTTCTTCCAGGTCGTCCAGTCACCCTCGGCGCAGCCGTCCTCGATGGAAACGATCGGGTACTTGGCCACGAGGTCCTTGTAGTAGGCGACGAACTGGTCGCCGGTGAAGGTGCGACCGTCGGACTTCTTGAAGACGTAGGTCTTCTTTTCCTTCACGTAGAACTCGGAAGAAGCGACATCGAGCGCGAGGAAGATGTCCTTGCCCAGCTTGTAGCCCGCGCCCTTGACGGCCTCGGCGATGGCGTCGAGCGCATCGGTCGTGGAGGCGAGGTTCGGGGCAAAGCCGCCCTCGTCACCGACGGCGGTCTGGAGGCCCTTGGACTTGAGGACCTTCTTGAGGGAATGGAACACCTCGGCGCCGGCGCGGAGGGCCTCGGAGAACGTGTCGAAGTTTTTCGGCACGATCATGAATTCCTGGAAGTCGATCGGGGCGTCGGAGTGGGCGCCGCCGTTCATGATGTTCATGAGCGGCACGGGCAGGACCTTGGCGTTCGGGCCGCCCAGGTACTTGTAGAGCGGGAGGCCCGAGGCGGCGGCAGCGGCCTTGGCCACGGCCATGGAAACGCCGAGGATGGCGTTGGCGCCAAGCTTGGCCTTGGTGGACGTGCCATCCAGTTTGATCATGGCCTGGTCGATGCCGATCTGATCGAAGGCGTCGTAGCCGATCAGGGCCGGGGCGATCTTGGCCTTGACGTTGCCGACGGCCTTGAGCGTGCCCTTGCCGAGGAAGCGGGCCTTGTCGTTATCGCGCAGTTCGATGGCTTCGTGTTCGCCGGTGGAGGCGCCCGAAGGCACGGCGGCGCGACCGAATTGGCCGGAAGCGAGGCGGACGTCGACCTCGACAGTTGGATTGCCGCGGGAATCAATGATCTCGCGGGCGGTGATGGCGGTGATGCTGGTGTTCATTCGATGGAAATAAGGTCTCGATTGGATGAAAAAGCCCCCCGGGTGGCGAGCGACAAAACCATTTTGCCGGAATTAGGCCAAGAAATGCGCAAAATCGGCCCAAGCCGATCGTCGCGCGGGTCTAGCCGTAGGGCGGGCGGGAGAAACCGGTGCGGTAGAGAATCTTTTGCACCAAGGTGGGAGGCTTGGGGCGGAATTCCACCGGGAGCTGGTTGCTGTGGCCGTTGTGGATGGCCGCGCCGATCGGCGTGCCGCCGGTGTAATTACGAATTGTCAGGGTGGCGGCGTTGAGAAACTCGCGGGGCACATCCTTCAGGTGTCCTTCAACCGCCGCCGCATGGAGCGGGGTGTCGCCAAAGTCATTGCGCGAGATCAGCAGGTCGAGGGTGAGTCGCTCCCGCGGGATCTGGCTAAGGTTGCCGGATTCGGCGGCCGCATGAATGGGGGTGTGGCCGGATTTGCTCGGGAGAACGAGATTTTCGTGCGTCAGCAAGTCCGCCGGGATCTGGTCCAGATGGCCCGAAATGGCGGCGGCGTGGAGGCAGGTGTCGTGGTTGGACGTTTTGCGCAGGAGGGTGTCGGCGACCATCAACTCCCGGGGAATCTGGTCCAGGTGTCCGTTGAGAGCGGCCGTGTGGAGCACGGTTTCGCCACTGATGTTGGTAGAAGTGAGGGCCGAGAGAGTCAGGAATTGCGGGGGGAAGGAGTGGAGTGACCCGTTTTCAGCCGCCTCATGGAGCAACGTGTTGCCCGTGTCGGTCTTGGTCAGGACCAGCTCCATGGTGAGCATCCCGGAGGGCAATTGGTCCAAGCATCCCGCCGCTGCGGCCAGATGCAACGGAGTGAGCCCGCTGTTGGAGCGGACCAGCAGACATTCCCGGCTCAGCAGGGCGGTGGGCACCTGAGACAACGTGCCTTGGCGGGCGGCCAGATGCAGCGGGGTGAAGCCGGCATCGTTCTTGACCAGGAGCAGTTCGGTGATGAGGAGCGCGGGTGGCAGCTGCCCGAGATGACCGTACTTGGCAGCGATATGCAGAGGAGTGTTGCCCGAGGCGTTGCCGGCCTTGAGGTTTTCCGCAGTCAGAAACGACGGAGGCACTGCGGAGAAACCGCCTTCACGGGCGGCAGCGTGCAAATCGACTTTATCCATGCCGGACAGAGCAAAAAAAAAGCGGACCCCGGTAGCAAGCATCATCAAGCTGCCGGACTGCAACGTTATCCACGATTTGGATTTGCCAAAGCAGCCCTGCACTCCAGCATCCCTGATCGAATGACCTCACCGACCACTGCTCCCGATGCATCGAAGGCAAAGCTGGGTGCCGTCTTGCTGGTGGATGATGAGAAGCCCCTGTTGGAGCTTTATGCCGAGGCGTTGGGACCCTATTTCGACATTGCGGTGGCCACGAGCACCAAGGAAGCGGGCTTTCTGTTGCACAAGCGGGTATTCAAGGTCGTGGTCTCCGACCACTTGATGCCGGGTGGCAACGGGCTTTCGTTTCTGGTTGATGCCCGCGAGGAATATCCCGAGATGCAGCGCGTGCTGGTGACCGGCTACATGAAGCCGGAGATGCTGCTGCGCAGTGTGAACGAAGCGGCGCTCTATCGCTACCTGCTGAAACCGGTATCCCTGCCTGAGTTGATCAAGACCGTCCAGGAGGCGGCCAAGCTGTACGACCTCACCACCGCGGCTCGCGGTTGATTACGACCATGGCCGACGCTGTCAAAACTCCACGGCCCACGCTGCTTTTGCTGGAGGATGAGACGGCCTTGGTCTCCGCACTCACCTCGGTCTTTGAATCGGAATACGAAATCGAGGTGGCGGGAACAGTGGACGAGGCCCGCCTTTTGCTGGGCTCAAGGCGTTTCGCGATCATTCTCTCCGACCACATGCTGCCGGGAGAGGCGCAGGGTTTGGATTTTCTCGTGGAGGCGATGGAGCGCCAACCGACCGCCAAGCGGATTTTGATGACCGGTTATCTCAATCCGGAATTGCTGGGCCGCAGCCAGTCGCTGGCCAAGCTGAGCGCGTGCCTGCTGAAGCCGCTGGACATCGGACTGCTCAGACAGGAATTGCGCCGCGCCTTGGACACGTAGCCGGGCATTGCCGACGCAAAATGGAAGGCGCGGCGAAAGGGAAGGTCAGACGTCGACCGTGCGTCGGCCGGAGTGGCGTGATGCGGCCGCAAGGGGCCGACCGTTTCAATCGTAGCGCCGGCGTAGGTTGCTGGGCAGCAAGCCGAGTTCCTCGCGATACTTGGCGACGGTGCGGCGGGCGATCTTTAGGCCCTTTTCCTGTAACAGGCCGACAATGTCCTGATCGCTGCGCGGTGCGCCGGGATCCTCGCCGGCAATGATGTCGGCGATCATTTCCTTCACGCTGGTGTTGGCCACGGCGGTGCCGGCGTCCGACTGGTAGCCGGAAGTGAAGAAAAAC
>JBDKHE010000093.1:0-6687 GCA_039797805.1 Verrucomicrobiota bacterium | reverse complement strand
TGATCACGGCCCCCATGCCATGCTTGGTGCGATCACCGTCGCAGATCTGGATCTCGTAGCGATTCTGCAGATAGACGCCGCTGTTGCCGCCCGGATTGTTGACGAGAAACTCAACATGGAGGCGGAAGTCGCGATACGCCTTGCGCGTGATGATGTCCGCCGCCCCGTACTTGCCGCCGGCTGCGGCCGGGTCGTCGGTCTGCACCACCGTGCCGCCGTCCACCGGATCCGGCACGATGCGCCATTTGATCGGCAGCGCAGAGCCGAAACGTGGCCCTTCCCAATACGTCCACTTCGCGTCCAGCATGGCCCGCGAACCATCCAGGAGCTTCTCGGCCCCCGACACGGGACGGGCACCGACTCCGACCGCGGCGCCCGCGGAAAGCGCTGTCAACAAAGCCAGCAGGGCGACACAGAGTGATCGGGCAGCCTTCATTGGGAATTGGTCCTCACTGCATCGCCACCGCCGTCGTGGGCGTGGATTCGGTCTTGAGCCGCATCACATAGTAGGTCGCGGCCGTGTCCCCGGCATTGTTCCAGCCATGCTCATCGCCGGAGGAAACAAACACGATCGAACCCGGGCCGGCCCGTTGCGTGACGCCGTTGATCGTGACATCCAGCTGCCCTTCCTTCACCAGCAAGATTTCCTCATCCGGGTGGTGGTGGGGCGCGTGCGGGGCCAGGCCGGCCTTGATGGTGGTCACGTGGCACTCGAAATTCGCCAGGGTGGAGGTGGGCAAGTCGACCACGGCGCGACGCTCGCCCGTCTTGGTCGTCTCGACCTTAAGGTCCGTCCATTGGAAGACCGTCGATCCCATCCGGCCGGGAGCGGCCGGGAGCGGCGCCTGCCCCTTCATCCCGGCGGTGGCGGCGGAGGAGAAATTGAACACGAAATAGGTCGCGGGCGTCTTGCCGTGATTCTGCACGGCATGCGGGTCATTCGCAGCGAAGAAGAACATCGATCCCGGGCCGACGCGGGTGTTGACGCCGTTGATGTGCACGTCGAGCTCGCCGTCGCGCAGGATGATCAGCTCCTCCTGCGGATGCGTGTGGGGCGGATGCGACGCCATGCTGGGGTTCAGCGTGCTGATGTGACACTCGAACTCCTGCAGCGTGGCGCTGGGCTGGCGCGCGACTTCGCGGCGTTCACCGACCGGGGTCGGCTTGGCCTCCCGGCTTTCCCAGGTAAAGACCGTGGAACCCAGCTTGGGCGTTTCGACCGCAACGAGCGACAGGGGCAGCAAGGAGGTCATGATAAGGGTACAGAGGGATCGATTCATGGGGTATGGGGTTAAGCTGGCCACAAGGCACGCGGAGGCAAACGCCAACCCATGCTTGGGAAAAAAGCTTCTGCCGCGAGCGCTCTGTCTGTAATCAGTTGACCCAACAAAGATCCCCCATGCAACGACTCCTCGTCAAAGACGCCCACCACGCCACCGCCCCCTGCGATGCCATCTTGCTCCAAGGCTGGGTCCGCACCCGCCGCGACGCCAAGGCACTCTCCTTCATCGAGCTCAACGACGGCTCCTGCCTCAAGGGCATGCAGGTCATCGTCGATGCCACCCTGCCCGACTACCCCAACGTCACGCACGCCCACACCGGTGCCTCCATCGAGGTGCAGGGCCGGCTCGTCGAGTCGAAGGGCCAGGGCCAGAAGTGGGAGGTGATCGCCACCACCTTCAAGGTCATCGGCGAGGCCGACACCACCTACCCGCTCCAGAAAAAGGGCCACACCCTGGAATTCCTCCGCGAAATCGCCCACCTCCGCCCCCGCTCCAATCTCTTCGGCGCCGTCTTCCGCGTGCGCAGCCGGCTCGCCTATGCCGTCCACCAGTTTTTCCAGGAACGCAACTTCCACTATGTCCACGCGCCCATCATCACCGCCAGCGACGCCGAGGGTGCGGGCGAGATGTTCCGCGTCACCACGCTGGACGTGGGCAGCCCGCCGAAGACCGAGGACGGTGCCATCGACAACTCCCGGGATTTCTTCGGCCGGAAGACCTTCCTCACGGTCTCGGGCCAGCTGGAGGCCGAGATCTTTGCCTGCGCGCTGAGCAACGTCTACACCTTCGGCCCGACCTTCCGCGCGGAAAACTCCAACACCTCGCGCCATGCAGCCGAGTTCTGGATGATCGAGCCCGAGGTGGCCTTCTGCGACCTCAACGGTGACATGGACCTGGCCGAGGCCTTTGTGAAATACCTCATTCGCGACGTGCGCGAGCACTGCGCGGCCGATCTGGAATTCTTCAGCAAGTTCGTCGACAAGGAACTGCTCACCCGGCTCGACTTCGTGCTGGAGAAACCCTTCGTCCGCTGCAGCTACACCGAGGCCGTGGAGATCCTCGAGAAGTCCGGCAAGACCTGGGAACACCCCGTGTCCTGGGGCGCCAATCTGCAGGCCGAGCACGAACGCTTCCTCACCGAGGAACATTTCAAGTGTCCGGTGACCGTCTACAACTATCCGCGCGCGATCAAGGCGTTCTACATGCGGCAAAACGATGACGAGGCGCCCGGACGCGAGACGGTCCGCGCCATGGACCTGCTGGTGCCGGGCATCGGCGAGATCATCGGCGGCAGCCAGCGTGAGGAACGGCTGGAAAAACTGCGGGCCGGCATGGCGCTGCACCACCTCGACGAGAAAGCCTATTGGTGGTACCTGGACCTGCGCCGCTACGGCACCGTGCCGCACGCGGGCTTCGGCCTCGGCTTCGAGCGCATGCTCATGTTCGTGACCGGGGTCGGCAACATCCGCGACGTGATCCCCTTCGCGCGCACACCGGGCACCGCGGAGTTCTGAGCAACGCAGCCGCTCACTTCAGATGCGACCCGGCCGGTGGCCGGGGCCCGCTTCTGCTCACTTCTCCGCGATGAACGTGCTCGCGGTGTGGTTGAACGCCTTCACCGCCTCCAGGCTGAGTTTTGCGTACTCGGCCGGCACGGCCAGGAAAACGTTGTTCGACTTAGAGCTGACCCGGCCGGCCTGACCGGTGAGCATGACGAGGGAGGAATTCAGCGCGGCGTTGTCCGAAGCCGACACCTGCTTCAGCTCGCCGAACGCCCCGGGCATCGCCCAATCCTCGCCTAGGTGAAGGCCGCCCAGGTCCCCGGCGATCCGGATCTTGGCGTGGAAGACCGCCACGCCGGTGTGTTGCGCGACCAGGGAGATCTGCGGCTCCGCCCCGACCTCGGCCGTGTCCTTCAGCATCTTGTTCCGGCCGCTGGACTTCATCTTCACGAAATCCACCATGATGGTCGGCACCAGCACCACCGCCTTGGTTTCGACGCTGAGCTGGTTCAATGCGCGCCAGTTGCCCAGGTTCATGCTCACGCTGCCGATGCCGTTGCCGTCGAAATGCCCGAGAAACAGCGGGAGCTCGGCCGGAGTGAATACCACCACGGTCGTGCCGGCGCCGATGCTCATGTCCTTGATGTAGGGCCGTTCCTTTGTCGACGGGGTGAACGTCAGTTCGCCATAACCCTTGCTGGCCTTGAGCACATCGGGACCAAGCACCGTGACTCCGGCCGTCGCGAGCTGTGCCTTGAAATCCGCATACGCCTCCTCGGTGATGCGTTGAAAGTCGTCGGCACTCAGACCCGCGAGCGCCACCTTCATGCTGGCGGACGCCGAGCTCGTGACCGTTTTCATGCCCGAGCCGGTCGTGTTGCCGAGGTTCTTGAGTCGTGAGTCGGTGCTGGCCGAGGCCGCGGCCTCGGTGTTGAAGGCCACCCGGAAGCCGGCGATGATGACCTTGTCGGAACGGTCGAGGATCTTTTTCGCCGCTGCCGCCGTCTTTTTTTCAAGCGCGGGGTCCCCGGCGTGCACCGCCGGCTGAAACCCGATCACCACTGCGAAAACCAAAACCAGGTAGCGTAGCTTCATGATCCGGGATGATAGCGTTTTCCCGAAACACCCGCCATGCGTATATATGCGTAGGCCGCCGATCACCGCGAGGAAACCCTGACCGCTGGGCCCGCTGCTCGACCGCAGGTTTCGGCCAACCGAATGCCGGCTTAGACCTTCACCTCGACCCGTTTTCCGCCGGCGGCCGCGGAGGCGTAGATGGCCTCAACCATCACCATGTCGCGCCGGCCCATCTCGCCGGGCACGCGTGTCGCGCGATTCTCGCGGACGCAAACAGCAAAGTCATCCATCTGCAGCGCCTGTTGGCTGGGCAAGGGTGTGGCCGTGACCGGTCCGCGACTGGTCGACGCCGCGAGTCCGCGGTAGCTGTAGGCCGGTCCGATCTGAAACCAGCCGCCGGCGGCCTCGGCCCGGAAATCGTTCCGGTTGCTGTTGTAGCTCGTGTAGCCGTTGCAACGGGCCCCATTGGCAAACTCCATCGTCCACTCGATGCTCTCCTCGACGTCGCGGAAGAAATCCGGGCGTTCCTTTGGCAGTTCCTTCGCCGTGATCGCCACCGGCGGCACTTCGCCGGAGGCCATGAGCGCCTCCTGCAACACATAGACGCCGAGGTCCATCAAGGGGCCGCCGCCGGCCAGCGCTTTCGTCGCCCGCCACTGGGACCGGCCCATGACGAAGGCAAAACCGCCGTCCATCTTCATGAACGGGCCGAACTCCTGCGTGCGCACGAGCCGGCGCAACTCCTCATGAAAGGGATCATAGTGCAGCCGGTAGCCCATGCCCAGGCGCACCTTGGCCGCTGCGCACGCCGCGATGATCGCGTCGCAGTCCGCCACCGTGTTGGCCATCGGCTTCTCGCAGATCACATGCTTGCCGGCCTGCGCGGCCGCGATCGCATGCTGCGCGTGGAGCCCGTTGGGCGTCACCACGTAGACGATGTCGATGTCCGGGTTGTCCGCCATCCGGGCCATCGTGTCGTAACCGTACACGCTCGTCTCCGGAAACCCGTATTCCGCGGCCCACCGGCGGCCCTTCTCGGGCGAGCCGGTGACGACGCCGGTCAGCCGCACATGCTCCGTCAGCTTCAAGGCCGGCCCGAGCTGGCCGGTGCTGTAGCCGCCGAGCCCGACGAGCGCGAGGCCCAGCTTCTTGCCGGGAGCGGACTGCGCCCTCAGCAGATGCGGCGACAGCGCAAAGGCGCCGGCCAGGGCGGAAAACTGTCCAAGAAAACGACGACGCGAGAAGGCAGCAACCGGGGGCGTGGGTTTCATGGCTCTACCATGACGCTCCCGGCCGCCGGCGCAAGCGGTCAGGTCGGCAGCTTGAAGGTCTCGAACTGCCGCTTCAGCTCCATCATGAACGCGGCGGCGCCGGCGCCGTTCACCACGCGGTGGTCAAAGGTCAGCGAGAGCGTCACGACTTCGGTCGGATAGACGACCCCCTCGTCGCGGATCATCTTTTCATGCGCGGCGCCGATAAAGAGCGTGCTCATGGCGGGCGGGACGACGATCGGCGTGGCATTTTCCACGCCGAAGGCGCCGAGGCTGCTGATGTTGAGCGGGGCCATCACCTCGACCATCTTGCCGGCGCGGGTTTCCTCGATGGCGCGGTTGTAGGCCGTGACAAACTCCGGCCAGCCAAGCTTGTTCGCCAGCGTGATGGCCGCCGTGCCCAGGCGGTCGCCTTCGAGCGCCACCGCCACGCCGAGATCAAAATCACCGAGTTCGTGAATGACCGCATCCTTGTTCACCACGCGACGGAAGCCGGCATGCTGCTCCATCGTGCGGGTGACACACCAGGCCATCATGGCCGACGGCGACGCGGCGGCCTTGCCGTGCTGGGCCTTCGCCTGCTCCCGCGCGAGGCGGATGGGCGTCCATAGGCAATCCATCAGCAGGTTGGCCGGCACGACCGTGTCGAGCCGCTTCGTGATCGACGGGGAGAGGGCGGGCGGGCGGACGTTGCCTTGCATAAGCTTGGGAGGGGTCGAGGTAAGCGGATCCGCCGGCTGGACCGGAGTCGCAACGGACGGGGCGGCCGGGACGGCCTTCGGGGCGACCGCCTCGACCGAAAGCCCGGCCACACTCGCAGCATCACCGCTGACGAGGGCGATTTCCTGGCCGATGAGCACGGTGTCTTCGAGTTTGATCTGCCAGGCCTTGAACTTGCCGGAGAAGGAGGCTTCGACGGGGTAGACCGCCTTGTCGGTTTCGAGCTCACAGAGCACCTCGTCATGCTTCACGAGGTCGCCGGGTTTCTTGTTGAGCGAGACCACACGGGCGGAGCGCAGGCCCTCGCCCATGATCGGCACGCGCACAATGATGTCGTTGGTGCCCGAGACCACGGTGGTCTGCGGAGCGTGGTGGGTCTCCTTCGCCGCTTCCGGCGTTTCCGCAGCGTGCACGTGTCCGACCGGTTCGGCCGGCAGCACCTGGAGGACCTCCCCGCGGGAGACGTTGATCGCCATGGTGCGGCGGACGGCGTCCAGGATGCGCTTCACATCCGGCAGCGCCGCGTATTCGTAAATGGGGTTGTAGCCGATCATCACATTGCCCTTCGACACGAGCACCGGAGGCGCCTTCATCGCGGCCCAGAGGGCGGGCTGACTCATGATGTGGGTGATGATCATCTGACCGACCGAGCAGTTTTCCGTGTCTTCCTGCACGATGACGAGCCGGCCGGTCTTGAGCACCGAACCCTCGATGGCGGCCTTGTCCCACGGGACGATCGAACGCAGGTCGATCAACTCGACCGAGACCTGGCCCTGGAGCTCGGTCAGTGCTTCCTGCGCTTTTTCCAAGGTGTTGCCCCAGGCGACCAGCGTG
>JBDKHE010000092.1:0-3999 GCA_039797805.1 Verrucomicrobiota bacterium | reverse complement strand
TGACCTGTTTGCTGACGGGGCCGGAATCGGTGTCTTTCACGCGGATCACCTCGTCGTAGATCTTGGTGTTGAGCACCGCTGGGATGAAGCCGGCGCCCAAGCCCTGTAATTTGTGCGGACCAGGCAGGCCGCCGGAGAGAACGGCGGAGCTGTCGGGTTCGACCGCGATCATTTTAACCGATGGCTTGCGGTCTTTCAGTACTTCGCCGACGCCGGTGATCGTGCCGCCGGTGCCGATCCCCGATACGACGATGTCCACTTTCCCGTCCGTATCGCGCCAGATTTCCTCCGCGGTGGTTTTGCGGTGGATGGCCGGGTTAGCGGGGTTTGAGAATTGCTGGAGGATAACGCTGTTCGGAATTTTGGCGGCGAGTTCTTCGGCCTTGGCAATCGAGCCCTTGATGCCTTTCGCGGCCTCGGTGAGGACGAGGCGTGCGCCCAAGATTTTGAGAATCTTGCGGCGTTCCATGCTCATGGTTTCCGGCATGGTCAAAATCAGTTTGATCCCCTTGGCCGCGGCGACGAATGCCAGCGCGATGCCGGTGTTGCCGCTGGTGGGTTCGATCAGCACCGTGTTGGCGTTGATTTTTCCGGCCGCCAGCGCGTCCTCGATCATGGATTTGCCGATCCGGTCCTTGACGCTGGAGAGTGGATTAAAGAATTCGAGTTTTAGCAAAATGTCCGCCTGCGCGCCATGAGCGGCGGCGGTCCGGTTTAGACGTACGAGCGGGGTGTTGCCGATCGTTTCGGTGATGTCGCGGTATATTTGAGGCATGGGAGGGATGGGTTGGTTGAAAGCAGGATGGCTTTCCGTAGAAGTAAATCTTACAAATCGGTGATGGTTCCCAGCAGGCGGTGGAGTTCCGGTCCGTGCTGGCGAAGTTCCTGCAGGTGCATGACGGAAAGTTGCTCGATCACTTTCTCGCCCTTGGCCGTCAGCCTCAGTTCCACCCGGCGACGGTCGGCGGTGGACGCGGTGCGGCGCAAAAGCTGTCGGCGCACCAGCCGGTCCACGAGGCCGACCACGCTGTGATGGCGCAGTTGCAGACGGTCCGCCAGTTCGGCGATCGAGGCAAAGTCGCGACCGGGAAAGCCCTTGATCGCCAGCAGAGCCTGATGTTGCTGCGGAGTCAGGCCGGCGACTTTGGCCGCGTCCTGGCTGAAGCCGAGGAAGCGCCGCAGGGCGTACCGCAGTGCGGCGAGCGATTCGTAATGGGTCTTGTGCAGGGAGCGTGAGGCCATGGCCGGAAAGGAAGACAATACCATTGCAATATATCGTAGTGCGATGCAATCGTGAATTCTCTCTATTCATGAATTCACGCTCCTCGAATACCACGACCATTCCCGCCGGCCCGCACGCCGGCCGGGGTGATTTGTCCGACTTTACCACCGACCGCCGGGTGCTGCTGCTCTGCGCCCTCGCGGTGCCGATTGGCGCAATCGCCGCCGTGGTGGCCAAGGTGCTGCTCTGGTTGATTGCCGTCATTACCAATGCGGCATTTTTTCTACGCTTTTCCTCCGCGCCCGTGGCGCCGGAGAACAATCATCTCGGCTGGTGGGTGATAGCGGTGCCGGTGATCGGGTCGTTGATCATCGGGCTGATGGCCCGCTATGGATCGGAAAAAAATCGTGGGCACGGAATCCCGGAGGCCTTGGAGGCGATCTTGCTGGGTCGAAGCCTGATCAGTCCGAAGATTGCCTTTTTGAAACCGGTTTCTTCCGCGGTGTCGATCGGTACCGGCGGACCTTTTGGCGCCGAGGGGCCGATCATCATGACCGGAGGTGCGTTTGGCTCGATCTTCGCGCAGCTCTTTCACCTGACCTCCGCCGAGCGCAAGACACTGCTCGTGGCCGGGGCGGCGGCCGGTATGTCCGCGGTGTTTGCCACGCCGATCGCCGCGGTGCTGCTGGCCGTGGAGCTGTTGTTATTCGAATGGAAACCACGCAGCTTCATCCCGGTGGCGGTGGCGGCGGTGTTGGCTTCGGTGGTGCGCGTGCCGCTGCTCGGAAGCGGGCCGATCTTTCCAGTGCTGGCACATGCGGCTCTTTCTCCGGGCCTGCTGGGATTTGCCTTATTGGTCGGCGTGGTTGTCGGCCTTGGCTCCGGGGCTTTGACCGCGCTCGTGTACGGCTTTGAGGATCTGTTCGCCAAACTGCCGATTCATTGGATGTGGTGGCCAGCTTTGGGCGGTCTTGTGGTGGGGATCGGCGGGCTGATTGATCCGCGCGTGCTCGGCGTGGGCTACGATACGATTCATCAACTGATGCGCGGGGAATTGCTCGGGGCTTCGCTCGTGGCCCTTATGCTCGCGAAGGGAATTGTCTGGGCGGTGGCGTTGGGGTCCGGCACTTCCGGTGGCGTGCTGGCTCCCTTGCTCATGATTGGCGGCGCCCTCGGCGCTTTGGTGGGCTCGGCGAGCGGCGTGGGTGATCCGGGGCTTTGGGCCATGGTCGGCATGGCGGGCATGATGGGCGGGACGATGCGATCTCCTCTGACGGGCATGGTTTTCGTGTTGGAAATGACCCACGATCTGAATGCGTTGCCCGCTTTGATGATCGGGAGCGTGGCCGGTTTATGCGTCACGGTATTGTTGCTGAAGCGTTCGATTCTCACGGAGAAATTGGCGCGCCGCGGCCAACATATCGCGCGTGAATACAGTGTGGATGTTTTTCAACTCGCTCGGGTGGCTGATGCGATGGATCCCAATCCACCGGTGGTCCCCGCTAGCACCACCGTCGCCGCCTTGTCGAATCGCATTGCCCAGGGTGATCCGGTTTTATCCCGCCGCCAGGGCGTCATTCTTTTGGACGAGTCGGGTCGGTTGGCCGGGGTGATCACGCGCAGCGACCTTTTGTCCATTTTGCAGGACGGTTCCGCCGCCACGACCACCGCACTCGAAGCTGGAACCACCGATGTGGCGGTTACTTTTCCGGACGAAACCTTGCATCAGGCGATTGCGCTGATGTTGAAGCGCGGCATCGGTCGGTTGCCGGTGGTGGACCGGGCTGATCCGGGCAAGGTCGTCGGTTATCTCGGTCGGGCCGACATTCTATCGGCCCGGGTGAAATTGCAGGAAGAGGAAGAGCAGCGCGAGCGCGGTCCTTTTTTATCAACGACTGACGGAGCGAAACCAATCTCGGCGAGATGAACGAGGCGCGCACGCTTCACTCGTACGAACCCGGTCGGCCGCATTGGTGGCAGTGGCTGACGGTATTGTCGCTCGACGCGCCGTTGGTAGCGGTGGTCTGGCAGCTGGCACTGGCGCAGGTGGCAGGAGTGACGTTGCGCGCTCATCACACGTTCATTCTCGGTGCGGCCGTCTGGCTGGCTTATGCGGTGGACCGCTGGATCGAAGGCTGGCGTATTTCTCCTGACCTGGTCCGGACTCAGCGACACTGGTTTTATCAATACTGGCGTTGGCCGATGGCGATACTCTGGATGCTCGTGCTGGTAGCGGCACTGGTTTTGTCTTTCACCCTGCTGTCCTGCGAGGAGCTCCGGACGGGTCTGCTGTTGCTCGGCCCGGTGTTGGTTTACTTGCTCTCGCACCAATTCATCCATCGCGACCGCCGGTGGCGTGCCCCGAAAGAAATTTGCGTCGCCGCGCTTTTCACGATCGGGGTGGCCAGTTTTCCCGTGGCGAACCATCCCGCGGCGCTGGCCGGACTGGCTCCCGCCCTGGCGTTTTTCGGACTGCTTTGCTTTGCCGATTGCGCGCTGATTTCGCTCTGGGAAGACGAGGTAGATCGCATGCACGGCCAGACTTCGCTCGCGTTGCAATTTCCGCGCGGCCGGGTCGTCGTGCGCGGATTGCCCTGGGGCATCGCGGTGCTGGGCGCAGCCGTGGCGTGGCGGGAGCAATCGTGGCTGGCGGCCTGTGCGGCAGGCAGCGGCGTGCTGTTGGGCAGTCTTGATCTCTTCCATCGCCGGCTGGGCCGGCAGCTTTCGCGGGCGCTGGTCGATGTGACGTTGATGACACCGGCGGTTTTTCTGTTCTC
>JBDKHE010000091.1:0-8446 GCA_039797805.1 Verrucomicrobiota bacterium | reverse complement strand
GCCGGGCATCGGCCGTCGCCAAGGCTATGGCCCGACAAGCCCCTCTTTCTAGAGGGGATTTTCGGACCAGTTGATTGGGTCCCCTCTAGGAAGAGGGGTGTCGCGAAGCGACGGGGTGTGTGCGGCTGGTACGCGAGCCTGAATAGGACCGTCGATCCGGCTGGATGGCGGGCGAGCCCGTGCAGAGGCCGATGCCGCCCGGTGGCACGGCGGGCAGCATTTCCCTGGGATCAGACTTCGCTTCTGCGCGGCTTTGTGTTCACTCGGCGGCGTGCTCATCGCCCTGCACAAACCCTATGGCGTGCTCTCGCAGTTCACGCCCGAGCCCGGCTCGCGCTGGCGCACGCTGGCGGATTTTCGGCTGCCGCCGAAGGTGTATGCCTTGGGCCGGCTGGATGCGGACTCCGAAGGACTGCTGCTCCTCTCGGACGAGGCCGGGTTGAATGCGCGGCTGCTGGATCCCGAGGCCGGGCACGAGCGCGAGTATTGGGTGCAGGTCGAGGGTAAGCCGGACGACGCGGCCCTGGCCCGGTTGGCGGGAGGGGTGGTCATCGGGGACTATCGGACGCGTCCGTGCACGGTCCGCCGTTTGGAGCCGCCGCCGATGTTGCCGGCGCGGGTGCCGCCGATCCGGGTGCGCCTGTCGGTGCCCGACAGCTGGCTGGCGCTGGCCTTGGTCGAAGGCAAGAACCGGCAGGTCCGGCGCATGACCGCGGCCGTGGGTCATCCCACCTTGCGGCTGGTGCGGGCGAAGATCGGCGCATTTGCCCTGGGCGAATTGGCGCCGGGCAGCTGGCGCGAACTGAACGGGGCCGAGCGGGACGCCGTGCTGGCGTGAGCTCAGGGGCCCGGGGCTCAGTTGCCGTCGGGGAGCATCTTGGCAATCAAACCGTCCACGATCACGGCGGTGGTCTTGCCCGAAGGCAGCTTGGCCTGGAATGTCACGGAACCATAGGGAGCGCTGGTTTTCCGGTTGCGGGCGTTGATCTGCAGATAGACGAGGTGCTCGCCGAAGTCCCAGGTCCAGTAGTCCTGGTAGGTGATGATCGCCTGGGATTCGTCGGGCATCATGGTGAGCGGACCGGTCTCCGCCGAGAGCCCCCGCGCCTTTAGCGCAGCCACGATCTGGGAGTTGAGGGCGCGGTTGTCGTTGCCGTTGGCGAGGACGAAGAAGTGGGTCACGCCCTGCAGCGAGGTCTGCAGGTTGGTGTTGTAGGAAGCGCAACTTGAGACCAGGCCCAAGAGGAGCAACAGCAAGACGGACGGGAGGAACGCGCGTGTCATCCGACGTTTCCTCCCAGAGCACCGGGCAAGTTACAATCGCTTTCGTGGGCGGGCACCGCGAAGGGTGGGGCGGAGCCGCCGGGTCAGAGGGACGCGAAGAGGGCGCGCAGGTCCGAGGGGAAGATCGGTTTCGGCAGGATGTGGTCCACCTCGTAGCGGTGATACTCCTCGTCGATCGCCTCGTTGGTCTCGGAACTGAAGACAATGATCTTGCCCGGGTATTTCAGGGACCGGAGCCGGGCCACGAGTTCCAGTCCGCTGATGGTGGGCATGTGGTGGTCGGTGATCACCACGTCGTAGGTGTGCGGGTTTTTCTGGACGAGATCGAGGGCGAGGTGGCCGTCGGCGACGGAATCCACGCGGTGACCGTCGCGATCCAGCACGATCTCCATCAGCTGCCGCAATTCCTTCATGTCGTCGGCGTAAAGCACGCGCAGGGATTTGCGGGCTTGGGGCAGGCTGGCGTGCACTGAAGAGGAGGTAGGCATCCTGATGAGAGTCAATTCATAGCATATCGGGAAACGTTTGTCGCGTTTCCTTCTGTGAAAAACCTAATAATCCTCCGCTCCCGCGAGGCGCTGACTTCCGGCCGGCGTGGCCGGGTTGGATCAGGTGCCGGCTCAGGCCGGGGGAAACAACTCGTGCAGCACCTGTCTCAGTTCGCCGGGCAGCACCGGCTTGGCCAGCACCCGGTCCACCCGCAGGGCAAGGTATTCGGCCTGCACGGAAGGATTCAGTTCGGAGCTGAAGACGATGATCTTGCCGGCGTAGGGCAGCCCGCGGGTGCGGCGCACGAGTTCCAAGCCGTTCATGACCGGCATGTGGTGGTCCGTGATGAGCAGGTCGCAACGATCGGGTGCCGCCCGCAGCAGAGCGAGCGCGGTCTCGCCGTTCTTGCAGGCCTCCAGCTGATGCCCCTCCCGCGCCATGACAAACCCCATGAGCACGCGCAGTTCCTCCATGTCGTCCGCGTAGAGCACGCGCAGGGGACTGGCGCCGGCGGGCTTTCCGGACGTCACCGGATGATGAACTGGCGAAAGGGAGGTCATTAACGAGATAGGGGATTAGTCTCCGCCATCGCGGATTTGTTCTGCGAAAATCCTCTGAATAAAAGGCCCGGTCCTTGACGCCCGTTGCACTCGGGCCGCTTGAGTGTTTCGTGGGGCCGAAGGTGGGAACCACGACCAACCATGAAAAAAATAATTCTGCTTTTGTTGTTGGGCGCCGGACTGGGAGTGTTTGGCTGGAGCTACTACCAGCGCCGGTTTGCGCCCACGCTCACCGAGCGCACCGGCGAGATGGCGAGCGACACCAAGGAAAGGGCCGCCGCCGGGGCCCGCGAAATCGGCGGGAAGATCGAGGACGCCAGCATCATCACGATGATCAAGAGCAAGCTGATGATGGACGGGGAGATCTCCTCGCTCGCCATCAGCGTCAGTTGCAAGGATGGCCATGTTTCGCTCTCCGGCAGTGCGGAGTCGCCCAAGCTCATCGCCCGGGCCACGGAAATCGCCCGCAAGACCCGGGGTGTCACCAGCGTCTCCAACCGGATGGCCGTCCGGGAATAAGCGGGATCAGGGGCCCAGGCTTTGCCGCAAAAAGGCGTCGATCCGGCGGAGCTGCGCGTCGCTGGTGAACGCCGGGCCGCCGTGGCCGGCTCCCGGCACCACGACCCATTCGACCTTCAACCCCAGCCGACGCGCGGCCTCGGCCAGTTCAGCGGATTGGGCGGGTGGCATCTGGGGATCCTGATCGCCGTGCAACAGCAGCAGCGGCGGATCGCCAGCATCGAGATGAAACACCGGGCTGGCGAGCCGGGCGAGCGCCGGCACCTGGTCCGGCTGACCACCGAGCAGCAGCTCCAGCGCAGGGACGCGCATGCTCAGACCGTGCGGCGTGGACTGGCTGAGGATGGTGGTGAGGTTGCTGGCGCCAAAAAGATCCACGATGGCTTGCACGCGGGAAGAGCTGGAGCGATCCAAGCCGACCTCGCCCTCGAGTTCCGCGACCCCGTCGGTCACCCCGGCCAACGCGGCGAGGTGACCGCCGGCCGACGAGCCGGCGATGACAAACCGGTCGGGCGGCAGGCCGAGTTCCTCGGCGTGCGCGCGCAGGAAACGGATGGCGGCCTTGATGTCGTGGATCTGGGCGGGGAAGCGGGCCTGGGTCGACAACCGGTAGTCGACACTCGCAAGGGCCCAGCCGAGACCGACCAGTCCTTTGATTTCCACGCCTTCGCGGGAACCGCCCCGCCAGGCGCCGCCGTGCACCCAGACGATCAGGCCGGCGGGCGGGGTGGCGGGGCGATACAGGTCGAGCTTGAGATGGTGTTCGCCCACGGAGGCAAATTCGAGCGTGCGCGGGGCGACCGCGGTGTTTGCCGCCGAGGCAAGACAACTCAGGCACAAGGCGGCCACCAGCCACAGATGGTTTTTCATGGGGAGATTTTTTCGAGACGTTCGCGGAGTCCGGGGAAATCCGGATTGAGACGGAGAGCTTCCTGCCAGTGCTGGACCGCTTCAGCGCGCCGGTTGGTCAGGATGAGCATGTAGCCGAGGCCGGCATGGGCCTCGGCAAAGTCCGGGCTCAGTATCGTGACCTTGGTGTAGATCTCGGCCGCCGCGGCAAACTTGCGTTGCCGGGCGAGGAGTTCGGCGAGGGGCATGAGGATCGTGGGATTGTCGGGCAACTGTTCCGCGGCGCGCTGCAGGTCGGCCTCGGCTTCGGGGAGCCGGCCGAGTTGCTGGAGCAGCAGCCCGCGCAGGTAGTGGCCGCGCGGGTAGGTTCCCTTGAGGTCGATCAACCGCGTGTAACTGTCCACGGCGTCGGCGAGATGTCCGGTCTGGCCCTGCACGTTGGCGAGCGTGAGCCAGGCCCATTGGTTGTCCGGAGCCAGTTCGAGCGCCCGTCGCGCGTGCCGTTCGGCGGCGGCGAGGTCGCCGGTTTCGTGGTAAGTGTAGCCAAGAAACGCCTCGGCGTAGGCGCTGGTCGGGTCCACGGCGATCGCCCGTTGGTAGAGGGAGACGGAACTCTGCCAGAACGATTGCTGCCACCACGTCAGCCCGGCGCAGGCGGCGAGGGCGAGGGTGGCGACGATGGCCTTGAAGCGGACGGGAAAGGGGAGCGAACGCAGGCTCCAGAGGAGGGCGAGGTGGGCACCGAGGGCGGGCAGGTAGGTGTAGCGATCGGCCATGGCCTGTACGCCGACCTGGAGCAGGCCGAGGGCGGGCAGCAGCATGGCCAGAAACCAGAGCCAGCCGGTGAGAAGGGCTGGCCTGGTCGCGCGCGTGCGCCAGGCGAGTCCCGACAAAGCGACGAGCAGGCCGGCGGCCGCCGCCACGGTTGTCCAGGGCCAGGCGCCGCGGTGCTCGTAGAAGAAGGCCAGGTTGGCCGGATAGAGCAGATGACCGAGGTACCGGGCCACGGAGACCACGGCATTGCCCAGCCGGTCGACCAGCGGCACGGCGAGCGTGAAGGCGTTGCTCGCGACCTGCATGCGGATGGTCACGACGGCGATCGCGGCGGAGAGCAGCAGGAAGGGCAGTTTTTCCATCACCACGCACCGATGCGTGCGCCACCAGCCGGCGGCGGGCGTCAGCGTCAGCCGCTGCAAAGGCCAGAGGTCGAGGGCCAGCAGCACGAGCGGGAGCGTGACCACCGAGGGTTTGCACATCAGGCCGCCGAGGAAAAGTCCCAGCGTGAGGGCGTAGGCCCGTCCGGCCGGACGGGCGGCCTGCAGGAGGGTCGCGTAGCGGGCGTAAGCGAGCAGCGTGAGCAGAAAGAAGCAGCCGCTCATGACATCCTTCCGCTCCGTCACCCACACGACGGACTCGACGCGCAGCGGGTGCCAGGCAAAGAACGCGGCGGCGAGCCAGGCGGTCCACCAGGTTCCGGTGAGCCGGCGCAGCAGCAGAAAAGCGAGCACGGCGTTGGTGGCGTGCCAGAGGACGCTGACGGTGCGGTGACCGGTGGCGTTGCTCCCGAACAACTGCCAGTCCAGCTGGTGGGAGATCCAGGTCAGCGGGTGCCAGTAGTCCGCCTGGCCCGTGAAGGCCCAGACGATGCCCGGCCAGGTGACGCCGGCCTGCACGTGCGGATTGTTGGTCAGGTAGGCCGGGTCGTCGTAGTTGATGAAACCATAGCCCAGCGAGCGGCTGAAGAGCAGCAGCGTGCCGAGGAACAACACGGCGCAGGCCAGCCAGAGCTGCGACAGCGGACGGGTGGAATCGGCGGGGCGGGGCACCCCCATGGCCTGCCGGTCTCCTCTCCGCTTGGCAAGTGCGAGTCGCGCTGCTCCACTTGCGTCATGCGACTACCCCCTCTCGCTTTTCTCGCGGCCGCCGGCTGCACGATGCTGCATGCCTCGGCCGGTCGTGACTGGCCCGTCTATCTGGGCGACAAGGCCGCGAGCCACTACTCGACCCTTTCCCAAATCACGCCTGACAACGTGAACCGTCTGGAGGTCGCGTGGACCTTCAACGCCGGCGACCTGCGGGAAGGCTCCACGCAGATCCAGTGCAATCCGCTGATCATCGCCGGCGTGATGTATGCCACCACGCCGCAGTCAAAGGTCGTGGCGATCGAGGCGGCCACGGGGCGCGAATTGTGGCGGTTCATTCCGATGGAGCCCAACGGTCTCAATCGCGGCCTGGCCTGGTGGAGCGACGGCCGGGAGCGCCGGCTGCTCTTCGGCAACGGTCACTGGCTGCACGCGATCGATCCCGACACCGGCCGGCTCATCGAAACCTTTGGCGACCGCGGTCGCGTTGATCTGGGGCAGGATCTCGGCCGGGATGTCACCGGCCGCGCGATTCAGGCCAACACGCCGGGCGTTGTCTTTCGCGACCTGATCATCGTGGGCATGCGGGTGGGCGAAGGTCCTTCCCCGGCGGCTCCCGGCCACATCCGGGCCTACCACATCCGTACCGGCCGCCTGGCCTGGACCTTTCACACCATCCCGCAACCGGGCGAAGCCGGGTACGAGACGTGGCCGGCGGACGCCTGGCAGCGGGTGGGCGGCGCGAACGCGTGGTCGGGCCTGACGGTGGACGAGAAGCGCGGGCTGGTGTTTTGTCCCGTGGGCTCGGCGGCTTTCGATTTTTGGGGCGGCGACCGGCTCGGCGACAATCTTTACGCCAACTGCCTGCTCGCGCTCGATGCCGCGACCGGCCGCCGGGTCTGGCATTACCAGTTTGTACGCCACGATCTCTGGGACCGCGATCCGCCGTCGCCGCCCACGCTGCTGACGATCCGGCGCGAGGGCCGGGAGATTCCCGCCGTCGCGCAGACGACGAAGTCGGGACACGTCTTCGTCTTCAACCGCGAGACCGGTGAACCGCTGTTTCCGATCGAGGAGGTGCCGGCCCCTTCCTCCGACCTCGCCGGCGAGATGGCCGCGTTGAGCCAGCCGTTGCCCGTGAAGCCCGCTCCGTTTGCGCGACAGGTCTTCACAGCGGCGGAGATCACGGACCGCTCGCCGGAAGCGCACCGGGCCGTGTTGAACCAGTTCGTCCGGCTGCGGCCGCACGCGCCGTTCACGCCGCCGAGCAAGGAAGGCACGATCATCTTCCCGGGCTTCGATGGCGGGGCGGAGTGGGGCGGCGTGGCGGTCGATCCGCAGGGCGTAATGTACGTCAACAGCAATGAAATGGCCTGGATCATCACGATGATCGACGCCGGGGGCGCGGGCAGTCCGGGCGAGCAAGTGTTTCGCCAGAATTGCATCGGCTGCCACGGGCTGGACCGGGCGGGCAACAAGGCCGCCAACATTCCCTCCCTCCTCGATATCGAGCAGCGGCTCACCCGCGAACAGGCTTTCGAAGTCATCACGAACGGGCGGGCGGTCATGCCCGTCTGGGGTTTTCTGCCGGAGAAGCAGCGCAAGGCGGTCGTGGCCTATCTTTTTGGCGATGAGTCCAAGACGCCGGAACGCGCCGCGGACAAGCCGGGTTGGGTGACGTGGATGCCGGACCAGAATGCGCCGGACCAACGTCCGCCCTATGCGCACACGGGTTACAACCGCTGGCTGGACCCGGAAGGGTATCCGGCGGTCAAGCCGCCGTGGGGCACGCTCAACGCGATCGATCTCAACACCGGTGAATACCTCTGGCGGACCACGCTCGGTGAATACCCGGAGCTGATGGCCAAGGGCCTGCCGCCGACCGGCACGGAGAATTACGGCGGCCCGGTGGTCACCGCGAGCGGGCTGCTCTTCATCGGCGCGAGCAAGGATGAGTTTTTCCGCGCGTTTGATGCGAAGACCGGCCGCGAACTCTGGCGCTACCGGCTGCCCGCCGGCGGATACGCCACGCCCGCGACCTATGAGGTGGACGGACGCCAGTACGTCGTCATCGCCTGCGGTGGCGGCAAGATGGGCACGAAGAGCGGCGATGCGTACGTCGCGTTTGCGTTGGCGCGTTGAACGATCGCGGGGTGGCGGCGGCGCCGCCGTGGCTCCGGCAAGGCTTGCGCAGGCCGCGTCGCCACCGGAGAGGGTGGCGGCTCAGTCGGCGAACTGCTCGTCCTGCGCCACCCATTGGCGGCCCAGCTGCAGCTTGCCGTCGACCATCAACAGGGCCGTGACCTGGTAATTGCGGATGTATTTCAGACGGTACTCCGGCACGAGGGCGCGGCCGATGACCACGCCGCCGGCATCAAATCCCACCATCGCGGGGATGTAGGCCTGGGTGTTGGCGGTCTGCTTGACCGTCTCGTCGAGTTTGCGCCGATAGATCCAGGTCTCGCTGTGGGTGCCTTCGGCTTGGATCGGGTTGATCTCATCCGGTTTGCCCACGAGTTGGATGATGGTGGTCCCGGGCATGCCCTTTTCGAGCACGGGCTTGGTTCTTGCGGACCGTGAATCGGCGGCGGTCGCTCCGACCGTGCTGACCAAAAGGCCCAACAGCGCGAGAGTGAGTGTTCTCATGATAATTGGCTTAACACCAACCACCCTAATTCCCCTTCAGCCAAATCGCAAGGGACGGGTCCGGTGCCTATTCAGGCACGCGTACGAGCCTGACACACCCCGTCGCTTCGCGACACCCCTCTTCCTAGAGGGGACCCAATCAACTGGTCCGGAAATTCCCCCTAATAAGAGGGCCGAGGCCGTGAGCTCAGCCGTACGGGTGCCCGGCAGGGCGGGGTGTGTTGGGAATGGAGTGAA
>JBDKHE010000090.1:0-3052 GCA_039797805.1 Verrucomicrobiota bacterium | reverse complement strand
CAAGACGTGTCCGCGGTCGCCGACGGCCACGATGCGCTGACCGGCCCGGGCGAGGCCCAGCAGCAGTGACTTGGGGGCCAGGGTGGCCGGTTCGGAATCTGCGGCCGGTGCAGGGGAGAACCCGCCGGTCACCATCAACATCAGCGCAGCCACCAGTGAAAGGTGGGAGCAACGGAGGTGAAGCCTGGAGGAAAATATCATGCCGGCTACGGCAGTTTGCTTTGAACGGTAAGGAGCAGGCAAGAAAAAGGGCGGCCCGGAAATGGCCGCCCTTGAATGGCAATGCTCAGCGCACGCCTTCCTGCCGGAGTTTGGCCGGCGTGTAGTCCTGCGGGCTGCGCTTGATGGCGAAATTATACATGCGGTTTTCGTTATCGAGGCCGAAGGCCAGGTAGCGGCCGGCCTGCAGGTCGGTGTGCACCTCGAGGGTGCTCCAGAAAGTCTGCACATCGTAGTAGTTGATGCAGTGGGCCTCGGAGGCGCGCCAAAGCTGGCCACGGCCGTCGTACTGATCGACGGCCAGCACCTGCCAGCTGTCCTCATCGACGTAGAAGGTGCGGCGGGAATACAGGTTGTTGGCACCCGGCTTCAGGGTGGCCTCGACGACCCACACGCGATGCAGTTCGTAGCGGGTGAGATCCTGGTTGATGTGCAGCGGCTTGATGATGTCGGCCACTTTCACCTGATCGCTGTGCAGGCGGTAGGAGTTGTAGGGGACATACATTTCCTTTTTGCCCACCAGATTCCATTCGTAAAGCGCGGGGGCACCGTTGAACATGTCGAACTGATCGGAGGTGCGCATGCCGTCGGAGGCCGTGCCGGGATTGTCGTATTCGACCGAGGGAGCCAGGCGCACGCGGCGCTGACCGGCGTTGTAGATCCAGGCGCGACGCTTCTCCTTGATCTGGTCCATGGTCTCGTGGACGACCAAAATGGAACCGGCGAGGCGGGCGGGCGCGATCACGGCCTGTTTGTAGTAGAGCAGCACGTTGTCGGCGACGAGCTGCTTGATCAGCTCCGCCTGCGGAATGTCGTCACGGACGTAATTGAACAGAAACTCGTCCTCGAACTGCACCAGGTTGTAGCTGCCGTCGCGCTGGGGAGCAGCCTGCCCGATGAAACGCTCGGCGGCGATGCCGCGGTAGCGGACCAGGTGATTCCAGATGACCTGGAGGCCGTTTTCCGGTTGCGGGAAGGGGATGCCCTCGATGCAGCCGGATATGCCGTTGCCACCCTCGGTGAGCGCGGCCGTGGGAGCGTACTTCTTGGTGGCATCGTAAATCCGTTGCGGGTTGGAAGCGGAACGGTGGGTCCGGTAGACCGGGATGGAGTAATCGGCATAGGCCTTGAGCAAGGCCTGCTGGCCGGCGGTCAGCTTGTCGGCGTATTGCGCGGCATTGGCCGGGGTGATGACAAACAGCGGTGATTCGCCGGCGAAGGGATCGGGATGGTGATCGCCGGGCTTGTAACCAGCCGGTGGTGTGGTGATGCCACCGGTCCCCGCGGGGATGGTGCCGTCGGCGTTGCCGGCCGGCACGCCACCGAGAGGGGTGAGGTCGGCGCCCAACCGGGCGGGATCGACGGCGAGGGCCGCGACGGCGGTGCAGAGGCACGTGACGACGGACGAAAGCAGGTAAGTCGTTTTCATGGGTGCGGGAGATTCGGGTTAGAAGGAGTACTTGACGGTGGCCGAGACGTAGTCGCGGTCGCTGAGCAGATTGTAGCGCCCGGCTCCGGTGAAGTTCACGTAACGCAGTTCAAAGGCCCAGGCGTTCTGGTAGGTGAAGTCGGCGCCGAGGGTGATGGTCTTGCGTCCGTGGATGAAGTTGCCCATCGGCAGGGGCGTGTTGCCGCTGACATCGTGGGCAAAGACAATCAGGGGCGACACGTTCACGCCCTTGAAGACGTTGTTGTAATCAAGGCGCCCGACGAGCGAGTAGCCCCAGGAGAAATTGTCGGCGAAGGCGCTGGCCGGTTCCGACAGCGGCAGGGTGCCGGCGGTGTTGCTGCCGGACGCATTCATGGCGGCGAGGTCGCCACCGACGAAGGTGCCGGACCCATCATAACGCAGCACCGACTGGGCAGGCAGATCCGCGCGCACAAAACCAATTTCACCGAGCAGCGTGGACTGGGCCGCGCCGAGGATGCCGCGGCCTACCCGGGTGGCCGTCATCTGGCCGGTCCAGACCTTGTGCCGGCGATAGCCTTGGACGTATTCGTTGAGACCGTAGGCAGAACCCTTGGCCGCGTTGATCTGGTTGTTGGCGCCATAACGGGAACTGAGCGGGGAGAGCGCGGCAAAGAGCAGCTCAACGTCGTCCACCTGCAGCGGCTGGTTGGAGCGGTAGCTCACCTCGCCCTGAATGGCGATGCCGTTGAGGTTGGTATTGAAGCTGGCGCCGAAGAGGTGGATGTCCTCGGGAAACTCGATGAGGTAGCGACCGGTCGCGGCGGAAACGAGGAATTCTCGCTGGGAGATCTGTCCGGAAACACCGGCCACCGTCGGCAGCAGCGGGAGCAAGGCGGCCGGCACGGCGGAGGTGGGGACGACGCCGAGGGAGGCGCCGATGAGCGTGTTGAGGGCCTGGGTGGGAGTGTAACCGACAGAGGTGGCGGCAGGAACCAATGAGCCCATAAACGCGGTGTTGGCTCCCAAGATTGCCCCGGTATCGCTGCCAATCAAAGCCGTGTTGATGGGGCTGGAGGGGGTCCGCGCCGAGATGGCCGGCAGGCGGCTGTGGTAATTCATGTAATAGACACCGAACTCGGTGTTATTGAGTTTCTCGGCGAGGAAGCGGAGATTGACGCCGTATTGGCCGGAATCGGGCGGAACCGTGTCGTTCCCGCGCAAGATGGCTCCCAAGGGAGAGGAGTCGGCGATCGCGCCGAACCCGAGATAGACCTTGCGGCCGCCTTGGGCGACAAAATCGTTGGTGCTGAAATAGGTGCCGGGAGGATCGACCCGGGTGCGTTTCCAATCGAGCAGGTAAAATGCTTCCAGCGTCACGTTGGGCGTGAGGCTCAGCGAACCAGAAACCATGTTCACGGGGAG
>JBDKHE010000089.1:0-3298 GCA_039797805.1 Verrucomicrobiota bacterium | reverse complement strand
TCCAGGTTGTGGCTGCTGATGTTTGCGTCGGTATCCGTGGCCCGGGTGCTAAGGGTCAGGGCGGTTCCGGCGAAGACGGTCTGTGCTCCCGGGGAAAGCAGCGTAACGGCAGGCGGAGCGTTGACGGGCGCGCTGATCGTGACGACGTGCGAGATGAGGGCGGACACCGCTCCATCCGCATCGACCGACTGGGCCGTGAAGGTGATGGTTTGCGGACCGCCGTCGCTGGTCGTATTGCTCGAATCGCCGTCCGTGCCGTCACCGCCCCCCGCAAAAGCGAAGGGTTGGCCGTTCTTCCAGATCTGCACTTGGCTAAGGTTTCCGTCGGCATCATAGCCGTGTGCCGTAATGGTATAGCTTTGGCCAGCAGCGCTGCTTGCAGGAGCTACGCTCCAGCCGATCGTGGGCGGCGAGTTAACAGGTCCCACTTGGATGAGATTGCCCGGCTGGTAGTAGGTGGAGCTGGATTGCGGCGCGCCATACCCGAAGCCATTCCACACCTGCCAAATGCCCTCCTCGTTCAGGGGAACGTCCAACTGCGAGCTCCCGTCTGGACGGTCCAAGCCGAAATGCGTCTCCTCCGAATACCATTGTCCACTCGGACTCATCAGGGAGATTGCTCCCCAGGATTGAATCCCGTCGTTGGTCGTGTAGTGATAAGAACTGACCACGAATGGGCTGCCCAGTTCAGCTTGGCTCACGATTTGAGCGGCAGCCGGCCTCATGGCGGCGATAAACGCTAGTAGAAGAAGGAGATGTTTCATTGGAGGGTGACGGTGGCGTTTTCCCGGATAAAGAACCGCAGCGTCTCGACGCCGGGCGGAGTGGCGCCGCGGTTGATGCTGACGAGCCGTCCGCCGAGAATCTCCGGTGTGACGCCCGCCCCGCTGTTGGCCGCCGCGACGTAGGCCGCGACAGTGTTGTTGAACGACACGAACGCCTGTTCGGTCGGATGGTTACTGTTCACCGTGACCCGGTATTTCGGTAGCACGATGCGGCGGACGCAGAGCCGGTGAACCGAGGTGAGGCCCGCGCCTCCGGTGGACCACGCGGCCGATTGCGCCGGGGTGAGCCGGCTGCCCCAGTAGGATGGCAGCACGGCGGTGCGGTTTTCCCAGTCGTGGTTCCAGATGGCATCGAACCACGCGCTGTTCGCCTCGTAGGCCGGCAGCACTAGTTGGTCGCTGCGTGCCATCAGGCTCACGAGAAGGAAGCGTTGCCGTCCGGTTTCGTCGGGGGCCGCAATCAGCAGCCGGGCGTTGCCGAGGGCATTGAAGGCAATCTGCGCCAGAGCGGGTTGGGCCACTGCGCTTGGAGCCACGCCGATTTGCGGCGTGATTCCCCGCAACCGGCCGACCTTGGCGAACCAGTCCGTGACGGCGGTGGTGGCATATCCGCCGCTAGTCGCCGTCGAGAAAACGGTCGCCGAGTCCGCGGTCCCGATGGTTCCGGTCAGGGCCGCCAGGTTAAGGTTGGTCAGATCGGTGTTCTCGAACGAGGCGTTGATGGTGCTCGCCAATTCATCGAGGGAACGCAGTTCCGCCTCGCGCCGGCCCTTCTCGACGATGTCGCGGACCGCCGGGGCCATCGCGGCCGCGAGTATCCCGAAAACAAAGAGGACAAGGACGATTTCGAGCAGAGAGAATCCCCGGATCACGCGGCGGTAGTGCGTGCGGAGCAGGCGATGGCGGTGAGGGTAGGCGTGTAGGATCATGGTCAGTGGGTGTTGATGCCGCCCAGCAGCGAGAAGAGCGGGAGGAAGAAGGAGAGGGCGATGGCGCCCACCACCGCGGTGAGGCCCGCCAGCAGGGTGGGCTCAAGGAGGGCGAGCGCGGTGGCGAGACGCTCCTTCGCGCGCCGTGCCGCGTAGTCCTCGATGTGTTTCAAGGCGGCGGCCAACTGGCCGGTTGTTTCCCCGGCCTTGAGTGCCGGCACGATGAAGCCGGGGAAATCATGGTCCGCCGGCAGCGACGCATACAGGGGCCGGCCAATGGCGACGGACTCCCGCGCCTTGAGCAGCTGGACCGCGAGCACCTCGTGGTTCACGAGGTCGGCGGCTGTCGCGAGCGAGTCGAGCAGGGGAATGCCGGCCTCGTGGAGCAGCCGGCAGTGCGCGGCAAAGCGTGCCGTCGCGAGACACCGGATGGTTTCGCCCAATACCGGCAGCCGCAATGTCGCCGCGTCGCGGACGCGGCGCAGCTTCGGCGTGCGGGCCGCCAGCCACAGGAATCCTGCCGTCAGGATGGCTGCGCCCAGCAGGGCGGGCCAGGCGGTGCGCACGAAGGCGCTCGTGGCGATCAAGGCTACCGTCACCGCAGGCAGAGTGAGGTGCAGTGAAAGGAAAATCTCCGCGAACTTGGGCACCACGCCGCCGAGCAGGAACACGATCAGTCCGCTGGTGGCGACGAGGACCATCAAGGGATAGATCAACGCCCGGCGGGCGGTGCGCTTCAGTTCGTCGGTGCCGCTGAGATGTTCGGCCAGGGCCCGCAATGATTCGGGCAATTGCGCCGAGGCTTCGCCGGCCGCGATCACTGCCGCCAAGTGAGGGGGAAACTGTCTGGAAAAATACCTGCAGGCCTCATGGATCGGCCGCCCCTGGGATACCTCCCGGTGGATATGCTCCAGCATCCGCCGGGCCGGTCCCGGCGGGGCGTCCTCGGCGAGATGCGCCAAGGCCACGTCTGCGGTCACGCCGGCCCGCAGCTGCAGTTCGAGCTGATGCAGCAGCGGGATGAAATCCCCCAGCGGCAATTGCAGGCGCGCGAGCTTCCGGTCGGGCGCAACCGGCCGGATCCGGACGGGCCAGAGGGCCTTCGCGTGCAGTTTTGCGCGCAAAGCGGGCTCATCGGGCGCGGCCTCCCGGAGCGACCGGCGGATTCCCTGCCGGTCGATGGCACTGACAGCGTAGTCGGGCATGTCAGGGCGTGGTGCGAACCCGGATCGGTTCGGCGGATAGAGGTGCCCGCAATCGGTGCCGGCCCAGGGTGAGAATGACCGCGCCGGGTTCGATTCGCGCCAAGGTCAGGCCTTCCACCACGGCTCCCGGCTCGAGCAGCTGGCCATTGATGATCGCGCCCGGTTTGGCTCCCGCCATGATGCCGGTGACCCGCAGTTTGATTTCACGCGTCGGCTGGGCCGGTGCCCCGCGGACGGCGAATGGATTCACCTCACTGCTGGCGGGAACCTCAACCGAACTCAGGTCGATCACCCCATCAGCATTGGGCATGAGTGCTGGTTCAGGATCGACGGTAAGTTCGATCGCCGGTGGGCTGGCAATCACGGCAGGGGCAACCGG
>JBDKHE010000088.1:0-11102 GCA_039797805.1 Verrucomicrobiota bacterium | reverse complement strand
GACCAGCGTGAGGTCGGTGCCCACGGTGTGTCGCTTGGCGGAACCGAGCGGGATCGCCCCGATCGGCGTGGCCACTTCGCGCTCGGCCCACAGCATGTGCTTTGGCAGCAGGAACAGCGTGATGTCCTCCGCATGCATCGCCGTCCACAAGAGGCCGGCGGCATCCTCCGGCGTCGAGGGAATGACGATGTTGATCCCGGGAAAATGCGCGAAGACCGACTCGTTGGCCTGCGAATGCCAGAGCGAACCGCCGGGCAGGTAGGCGCCGTAGGGCGCGTAGAACACGGCCGGCACCTTCCACTCGCCGTTCGTGCGCCAGCGCAGATTCGCGAGATTGGAGACCAGCTGGTTGAACCCCGGGTAGATGAAATCGATGAACTGGATCTCAAACACGGGCCGCCGGCCGTAGAGCGCCAGGCCGCCGCCAATGCCGATGATGGTCGATTCCGCGAGCGGAGAGTTGAAAACCTGCGCCGGAAAATCCGTGGAAAGTTTTTGCGTCAGCCGGAACACGCCTCCCTTGGGATCCTCGACATCCTCGCCAAAGATCATGCGGCCCGGGTCGGCATCCAGACCCGAACGCAGCGTCCGGTTGATGAGGTCACCCATGCGGTACTTGCCGGGCGGGAACAACTCCACCGTAAGCTCGGGGGACGCCCCGTTCGACTCCACCATCAGGTCCTCGGCGTGGGGATTGCCGGCCTTCTCGGCGGCGGCGTAGTCCAGACGCACCTTCTCCTTGATCTCGGTTTCCAGCTGCTCGAACTCCTTCTCGCTGAGCTCGCCGTCCTTGATCATCTGCTGCTTCAGGCTGCGGATCGGATCATGCAGCTCGAGCGAGGCGATGTCCTCCTTGGACCGGTAAAGCGTGTGATCGTCCGAGCTCGTGTGGCTGGAAAGCCGCTCCACCTTGATCCAGAGAAACTCCGGCCCGCCCCCGGCCCTGATGCGGGCCAGCGCCTCCTGGGCGACGGCGTGGACCTTGAGCGGATCGGAACCGTCGATCCGCTGCCATTGCGCGGCGTTGAACAGCTCCAGCGCCATCGGGTTGGTGTTCCGGGTGGGCGTGGAAATGCCGTAGGCGTTGTCCTCCACCAGCAGCAGCAGGGGCAACTTCCGCTCCCGGGCGAAGCCGATGGCTTCATAAAAATCACCCTGCCGGGTGGCGGCGTCACCGATGCAGGTGACCACGACCCCGTCCTTCTGGTCCAGCTGCAGGCCCCAGGCAATGCCGCAGGCCGGGACCAGCTGCGCCCCGGTCGGCGTCGGCACGCTCACGATGTTGAGCTCCCTTGAGCAATAGTGGGAGGGCATCATGCGACCGCGCGAGGCCGAGTCCCGTTTCGCGAAATATTCCAGCGCCATGTGCCGCGTCGTCAGGCCGCGCCCGAGGCAAAGCCCGCGGTCGCGATAGTACGGCGCCAGATAATCCCCTTGCCGCAGCTGCGCGCCAATCGCCGCCATCGCCTCGTGCCCCCGGCCCGAAACATGGAAGTGCCCCTTGCCCTGCCGGTTGAGGCTCTCCTCGCGGAGATCGCCCAGCCTGCTTTCGAGCATGGTCACCAACAGGTGCCGCTTCTGTTCTTGATTGAGTGTGCCGACTTTGGCCATGGAGGAATTGATCGAAAATTACCCGGCAATCGGTCTGGAACTGCAATGCATTTCTGGGAGCACCGGTCTCACGCGTTGGCCCCGGGCACGGGCCCTTGCAACATGGCTTGCTTTCCCAAGGTGTCGATGAAGCCCAGCGTGCGCTCGGCCGTGAGCCGCGAGGTGCCCTTGCCCAGGGTGACATGCACCTGCCGCGATTCGTTGACGGGGTCGAAGAACAACAGGCCGATCAGACGATCCGGCCCGGGAATGCCGGCGGCCAGCTCCTGCAGGCCCGCCGACGATGCACAGGTCGCCAGGAGTGCCTCCGGCGGCAGCACCTTCGCCAGCCGCGCAAAGCGTGCCACCTTGGAGGCCGTATCCTCGGTGAGCGTGTCGATGATGATGTCGCAAAATTCCATGTCCTCCAGGCTGGTCGTGATGCTGATCCCTCCCATCGCCTTGTGGGCATCCGCCCCGGAGATCTCGTGGCGCTCTTCCGCCGACTTGAACAGGCCCCGGATAACCTGCACCGCCTGCGTCAAGGCTCCGGCCTCGACGTCGTGCATCATGACCCCCATGCGCTTCGTTGCGCACCACTGGGCTATCCCGGCGCCGGTCTTGTCGGTGCCGATAATCCCGATGGCCCGCAATGGCTTGATGGGCGTGGCCCCCGCGGGCTGAGTCGGAAACCAGGGGTTCAGTGATGGTGCGGTGCTCATGAATGGGGCGACAAACTCAGTCCTAGACGCCTCCATCCCACCGGACAACTGCTTTTATCAGCGGAAGGTCCGATGCGCCCCAGGGAATGCCTTTCGTCACCTGGACATCGTCAAGGCCCGGGCTCATCCGGTGGCCCGTCCAGCCCTCTGCAACAGACCGCTGAATCGCATCCGCTTATCGGCGGGCAAACTTCTCCAAATACTTCAGCGCCACCTCGAAATCCTTCGGACGCGGTGCCGTGATCATCATTTTCTCCCGGGTGACCGGATGCGTGATGGTCAGCGCCGCCGCATGCAACGCCAGCCGGGCGATGAGCGGCCGCTCGTCCGCCCGGCCCTTGTAGCCCCGTTTCAGGTCCGACAACAAGAGCCTGGTCTCATCCCCGTAAAACGGATCGTTCAGGATCGGCGTGCCCGCCGCGGCCAGATGGACGCGGATCTGGTGCGTGCGCCCGGTCTGCGGCCGGCACTGGACATGCGCCAAACTCGGCCGACCCGCCGGCTGGGGGAAACGCGCGAGCACCGTGAAGTCTGTCACGCTCGCCTTGCCGTGCTTCTTCACCACGCACATCCGGCCGGGCTTGGCGTCATCCTCCTTCAACACCAGATCCACCGTGAACTCATCCTGCGGCGGCAGACCCGCGGTGAGCGCCTCGTAAAGCTTGCCGACCGTCTTCGACTGGAACTGCCCGCTCAGAAAATCCAGCGCCGGCTTGGTCTTGGCGCACAGCACCAGCCCGCTCGTGTCCGCGTCGATGCGGTGCACGTTCGCCACGCCATGCCCCATCTTCTCGTGCACCAGGTCCATCAGGTTCACCTTGGTCTTGTCCCAGCGGTCGGGCGCGATCAGCAGGCCGCTCGGCTTGTCGAAGGCGATCAGACTTTCATCTTCGTAGATGACAGGAGGCAGGGATGACACGGCCGTTTTTTCGGGGCGAACCCGCCCCCGCGCAATCCAATACGGCACGGCGGGACGGGTGGTGGGCAAAGGAGGCGGGTGCGGACCCGCTTCCCGACGTCTTACTCCTCCGTCTTCTTGGCGCGGGATTTCTTCGTGGCGGCGGCGGGCTTAGCGTTGAGCCAGACCTGGCCCTTGGCGTTGGCGTTGAGCCAGAAGACTTCCCCGCCGTGCTCGGCGAAGGTCGGCTTGCCCTTCGGCGTCTCGGGCAGTTGCAGACCGGCGGCGGCGAGCGCAGCCGTCAGCACCTCGGGCGTCTTTGCCAGTTTCTCGGCCAACTCACTCACGAGAGCGGTCACGCCCTCACCGCGCTTCTTCGGTTCCATCAACAGACGGACCGCCGCCAACGTGTGGTCCGCCGCCGGCGCGGAGGCTTCCGGAGCGGGCTCCACGACCGGTGCCGCCGGTTCAGCCGCCGGGGCGGCCGCTGACGACGCAGAATCCGCCGCTTGGTCCGAACCCTCGGACGAAACCGTTTCAGGTGCGGGCGCCTTGCTCTCCGCCGCCTGCTCCTTGCCCCGCCGCTTCAACTCGGCGTTGATCCAGATCTCGCCGCGCTGGTTCTTGTTGAGCCAATAGATGAAGTCGCCGGACTGCACTTCCGCCGGTTGACCGCTTTCCGCAATCACCACGCCGTGCTCGGCGAGCTGGGCCAGCAGGCCGGCCTCGTCGGTCTTCAGCGCCTTGATGAGATAAGGGAAACTGCCCGACATGCCGTGCCCGCGCCGGTTGCGGCGCATCATGCCGCGGATCTTGTCGAGGAAGGTCTTGGGGCCGGCCGGCGCGCGCTGCTCCTGCGGCTGGTTGCGCGGGTTCTGCTGGTTCTGCTGACGCTGCTCGCGGGGCACAAAGTGCGTGGGCTCCTCGGCCGGAGCGGCCTGAGCCGATCCTTCGGCGGGCGCACCACCACCGGTGTTCTCGGCCGCGGCGGGCTCGTCGGTGTTCTCCACACGCTTGGCCTGGACCACGCGGAAGACCGGTTGGGGCTTGTCGCGCAGGTTGATCCAGATCTCGCCACGCCGGTTGATGTTCACCCAGTAAAGCTCGCCCTCGTATTCGGCGTAAACCGGCTTCGCATTCTCGTCAGCCGGGATCTGCAGGCCGCACTCCACGAGCGCGCCCTTGAGGTCGGATTCGTCGAGGTGCCACTTCTTGGCGAGGAAATCGAGGCCCACGCTCATGCCCGGTCCCCGCTGGTTGCGGCGCATGTGCGGACGCAGCGCATCGAAGAAGGCCGGCAATTCGTCTTCCTCGGCCAGCTTGTCCCATTCGTCCTTCGGGGCGGCGGACGCGTCATCCTCAGGCGCGTCGGGATCGTCGTCGCGGGTGGTGTCACGCAGACGGCGCAGGCTGCCCTCGCTGCCTGGTTTCTCGTCGGCGAGGAAGGTTTCCGCCTCTTCCTCGGGCGCGGCCTGACCGGAGCCGGCCTTGAACTTGGCCTCGAACTCGGCACGCAGCTTGTCGGCCTCGGCGCGGGCGGCCGCCTTGGCGGCGTCCTCCAGCGTCCAGTCCTTCTGCGTGGAGCGCCGCGCGAGCCCGTGAAAGGCGAGCGCATTGTCGGGCGGCTGGTGGAAGCTGATGATCTCCCAGTTATCCTGACCGACATCGTTAAGAAATTTCTCCATCAGCGCCGGGCTCGCGAAGCCGCCCTTGCCACTGCTGATGATCTTGTATTCCCAGTTGGACATAGGCCGAGAGGCATCCCGCAACCGAGGGATGGTGGCGAGCCTATTTATTCCTGCCGGAGCCGCCTCCGCCGAGGTCACCCTGCCCCCCCACCGCACATCGGTCTAAGCCCGGCCCGTCCTTGCGTCCGGCCCGATGCGCATCAGATTCATGGGCCCATGCGATTTGCCGACGCCCTCCACTACAGCCGTACCGGCTCGCACCCGGCTCGCCGGTACGGGCTCGGCATTTTGATCGGGCTCCTTCCGCTCACGCTGCCGCTCCCGGCCCAGACCCTGCAACTCGACCCCCTCGTGGTCAGTGTCTCGCGAACCGACACGCCGGGCGGACAGGTACCCTTTGCCGTGACCACCTTCACCGGCGACCAATTGAGGACCAACCCGGCGGGGACGCTCGACGGGGCCCTGCGCTCGGTGCCGGGGTTCAGCCTCTTCCGCCGCAGCGACAGTTTCTCCGCCAATCCGACCGCGCAAGGCGTGTCCCTCCGCGGACTCGGTCCCAGTGGCGCGAGCCGGTCCCTCGTGCTGCTCGACGGCGTGCCGCTTAACGACCCTTTCGGCGGCTGGGTCGCGTGGAGCAAGGTGCCGCGCGAATCACTCAAGGGTGCCGAGGTCGTGCGCGGCGGCGGCGCCACCGCGTGGGGCAACGCCGCCCTCGGAGGCATCGTGCAGCTGCTCACTGAGCCTCCCGAGACACGTCACGTATTACGTGACATTCGCGCGGGGCGACTCGCCGTCTCCGGGGGCAGCTTCTCGACGCACAACGCCGAGCTGGCGGTGACGCAGCCCATCGGCGGCGGCACGCTGCAACTCCTCGGCCGAGACTTTTCCACCGACGGCTTCGCGCTCGTCGCCCCCGAGGACCGCGGTCCGATCGACCAGGCCGCCGCCAGCGAACACCGCTGGTTCTCCGGCAAGTGGCGCGAGACTTTGGCCACCGGTCTGCAGGTGTCTGTCACCGCCCGCACCTACCGCGAAAAACGCAACAACGGCACGCCCTACCAACAGAATTCCTCCCGCGAAGACTTTGCTTCGGTCGCGCTGGCCGGTCGCACCGACGCCGGGTTCGCCTGGGACGCCGTCGCCTATGCGCAGGACCAACGCTTTGCCAGTACCTTCAGCTCGGTCAACGCGGCCCGTTCGGCCGAGACGCCCGCCAGCGACCAGTTCGCCGTGCCGGCCGTCGCACTCGGGGCCGCCTGGACCGGGGTCTGGCGGTCCCACGCCGACACGCGGACCAGCGCGGGGCTGGATTATCGCCGGGTGCGCGGAGAGACCCGGGAAAACTATACCTACAGCGCCGGCAACTTCACCCGCCAACGCGTCGCCGGCGGCACGCAGGATATCACCGGCCTGTTCGCCATGCACGAACGCGCCCTCACCCCGGACCTCCGGGCCACCTTCGGCGGGCGCCTCGACTTCTGGCGGGAGAGCAACGGCCACCGCCGGGAAACGGAGCGCGCCACCGGCAATGCATTGCGCAACGACACCTACGCCTCCGCGGATGGCATGGAATTCTCCCCGAGTGCCGGCCTCGTCTGGCAAACCGCGCCGGCGTGGCGCGTGCGCCTCGCCGCGCAGCACGCCTTCCGCCGCCCCACCCTCAACGAGCTCTATCGCCCCTTTCGCGTGGGCAACGTGATCACCGAGGCCAACGCCGCCCTCGCGACCGAGCACGCGACAAGCGCCGAGCTCGGCCTCGAGTACCGCCACGACGCCCTCACCCTCGGTGCCGCGGCGTTCTGGAACGACCTGCGCGATGCCGTGGGCAACGTCACCCTCTACCGCGGTCCCGGCACCTTCCCCATCGTTGGCTTCGTTCCGGCCGGCGGTCTCGGCCGGCAGCGCCTCAACCTCGACCGCATCCGCGTGCAAGGCCTCGAACTTTCCGCGCGCTGGCAGCCGATCACCACCCTGACGATCACCGCCGACTACCTGTACAATGACGCCAAGGTGCAGGCCGCCGGCGTCGCGCCCGCCCTCGTGGGACGGCGGCTCGCGCAGGTACCGCGCCACGTCGCCACGTTCGGGGCCACGTGGCAACCGATCGCCAAACTCACTTTCACCCCCCGGGTGCGCTTCATGGGCCGACAATCTGAGGACGACGAAAACCTACTGCGCCTCGGTGCCGCCCTGGTCGTCGATTTCGGTGCGCGTTGCCAGCTGACGCCCAACGCAGAACTCTTCGTCAGTTTGGAAAATCTCACCGATGCGCGCATCGAAACCGGCCGCAGCCCCGACGGGCTCGTTAACACGGGCACGCCGCGCTCCGTGTCTGGTGGGCTGCGCTGGATGTGGTGAGCACAGCTCGCGAAACCGGCCAACTCGCGCTCCCGGCTGCTTGCGCCGCGAATCCAATGGTGCATGTTCCCCTCGTCACTACCCCATGAATTCATCCCACGTCCTGCCTGCCTTCTGTGTTGTCGCCAGCGCACTGCTCGCCGCGCCCGATCCGATTTCTTCCTCACCGGCCCCGTACCCCCGGGACGCCAAGTCCACCATCGAGCGGCTCGATCCCGCCTTCGACCGCCTGCTCGCCGCCGATGCCGGGGTCGAAATCCTGGCCAACGGTTTCAACTGGTCCGAGGGTCCGGTCTGGGACCCGGCGCAATCGGCGCTGCTCTTCAGCGACGTGCCGGAAAATCGCGTCTACCGCTGGAAAGACGGCGAGGGCATCAGCGTGTTTTTGTCGCCGAGCGGTTTCACCGGCAACCAGTACAACGGCGGCGAGCGCGGCTCCAACGGCCTCACCCTCGACCCCTCGGGCCGCCTCGTGCTGTGTCAGCATGGGGACCGCCGCGTCGCGCGCCTCGCGGCCGACGGCCAGCATTTCGAGACGATCGTCGACCGCTTCGAGGGCAAGCGTTTCAGCAGCCCCAACGACCTTTGCTTCGATCACGCCGGCAACCTCTTCTTCACCGATCCACCCTATGGCTTGCCGGCCGACACCAAGCAGGAGACGGCTTTCCACGGCGTCTATCGCCTTGGCCTCGACGGCAGGCTGACGGTCATCGCCAGCGACATGAGCCGGCCCAACGGTGTCGCCCTCTCGCCCGATGAACGCACCCTCTACGTCGGCAGCACCGACCGGAAGGAACCCTGGATCAAAGCGTTCACCCTCAAGGCCGATGGCAGCGTCGCCGCCAGCCGCATCTTTTTCGATGGCTCCGCCCTGATGAAGGCCGGCCGGCACGGGGGCTTCGACGGACTGCGCGTGGACGCTGAGGGCAACCTTTGGACCAGTGGTCCCGGCGGCGTCCTCGTGATCAGTCCCGACGGCCGGCACCTCGGATCAATCCTGACGGGCCGCGCCACCGCCAACTGCGCTTTCGGCGACGCCGATCACCAGACCCTCTACATCACCGCCGACGAAGCGCTCCTGCGGGTGCGCACCTTGGTGAAAGGCGCCGGACGCTGAGTGAGCGTAGGGCCAGTCTCCGACTGGCCGCTTGCCTCCGGGCGAAATCGGCCGGTCACAGACCGGCCCTACCTCGATTCACGGCTCGCAGGGGACGCGAGTCCTCCAGCGACGGGATGAATCGACCCAAGCGGGCGCTTCACTTCTTCCCCACAAACTCCCAGCACAACACGGCGGCGGCGGCCGAGACGTTGAGCGACTCGACCGAGTCGGCGCCGGGGATCTTGATCAGGCGGTCGCACTGCGCCGCGACGGCGGGCGCGATGCCTTTCTCCTCGTTGCCCAGAATCAGCGCCGGCGGACGCGGCAGACCGCGGTCCTTTACCTGGGCCGGTGAGAGCTGGTTGCCCGTCAGGCTGGTCCCGAGCAGAAAATGCGTGCGCTTCAACTCGGCGCAGAATTCCGGCAGCGCGGGCACGCGGAAGAAATCCACAAACTCCATCCCGCCCTCCGCCACGCGGTGCGCGGCCTCGCCCGGCAAGGCCTGTCCCGGGTGGTCCGCCACGATGATGGCCCGCACGCCGAAGAAGGCGGCGGTGCGCACGATCGCGCCGACATTGTTGGCGTTGCTCACGCGATCGAGGAGCAGGAGCGGAGACTTCGCCTTGGCCCAGTCGGCCATCACCTCGCGGGTCACTTTCCGCAACGGCCGCTCACCGATCACGGCGACGATGCCGCCATGGTGCACCGTGCCGGCGATCTTCTCCAGTTCGGCCGCTTCCACCTGACGGTAGACTTTCTTCTGCTGCGCGAGCAACCGGCAGAGCTCGCCCGCCCGCTTGCCGGTACCGGCGTCAAAAAAGAGGCGCCTCACCTCATCCGGATGCCGGGCGAACAGAGTCGAGACCGCCTGCCAGCCGCAGATGTTGATTTCCTTTTGCCGTGGAGCGATGGGTGATTTCATGGACCGGCGCGCAGCGTGGGGGGTCGCCTGCCGCGTTTCAAGGGAAGTCGCACCAAGCCCTATTGATGACTACGCAAAGGAGCGACACACCCCGTCGCTTCGCGCCACCCCTCTTGCTAGAGGGGACCCAATCATTGTGTCTTGAAATCCCCTCTAGCAAGAGGGCCGAGGCCGTGAGCTCAGCCGAACGGGTGCCCGCCAGGGCGGGGTGTGTTGGGCAGCATCGCAATCAGGCAGTGCCCGTGTCACTGGTTGACACAAGTCTCAATGAGATCCCCGCCGACCACGGCCGGTGCATTCCCGCCCACCACTCAATACTCGCTCTTGCGCCCCTCGCCGCGCGGGGTGAAGAGCGTCTGGGCCAGGAAGCCCAGGCCCAGCGTGGCGGCCAGCACGCGGAAGTTGCGCAACGCCCCAACCACGTGTTCCACCGGCGCCGCCTGCGGTTCCTGCACGCGGCGGAGGAACAGCACCGCCCCGGTGGCGAACAGCGGCAGCGTCAGGAAAAACCCATGGAAGACGGCGTCCACCGGCCAGCTGTGTCCGAGCGCCCACGCCAGCAGCTTGCCGGCGAGGATCGGCGCGACCGCCATGCCAAGGGCGACGGACGCCGTGTTGATGCCGACGGCCAGTGATTTCGCGGCCGGCGGCACGAGCTTCATCAGCAGGTTGAGCTGTCCCAGTGCGATGCCGGCGTTGGCCGTGCCCGCGAGGGCCCACGCAATATACAACAGCCACGAGGACTCACGCGTGACGAAGATCCACGGCAAGCCGGCAATGGCCCAGAAACCCACGGCGCACATCAGCACCGGCCGCGCCCCGTGCCGGTCGACCAGCCGCCCCCACGCGGGCAGCGCCAGCGCCCCGAACAGCAGCGAGAGTGAGAGCGGCAGACTCGCGCTGCGCGGCGAGTCCGACAGGCTTTGCAGCATGAAGACCGGCTGGAAGGTGCCGAAGCCGTTCATCACAAAACCCCACGCCGCGCCAAACAGAACCGACCGCAGGAAGGGCTGGGCCGCCTTCAGCTCCCGCCACTGCGCCGCCAGTGAGATGCCGGTGCGGGCGGGTGGATCGCCGGCGGCTGGCGTCATGTGCGCGGCCACCGCGGAGGCCATGCGGATCAGGGCGGCGCCGCCGATCACCACGGCGAAGGCCGCCGGCGTGGGATTGGTCAGCAGCCAGCCGGCCGCGAGCAGAAAGACAAAATTGGACAGCTGGCACAACCGGTTGCGCTGCGAGAAAAACGTGCCGCGGATGCGCGGCGGCACCCAGGCGTGCATCCACATCGTCCAGGCGACGCCGGCCACGGCCACGGTCAGGCTGCCGCCAAAGACAAACCAGCCAGCCACGGGCAGCGCATGTTCCTTGACCCAATCGCCGTGCAATCCAAGCACCGCGGCAAAGGCCAGCCAGCACGCCGAGTTGGCCCAAAGCAGGGCGAGGAAAACCTGGCGCGCCGAAAAGCGGCTCATGATGAACGGCATCAGCGCCAGTTGCGCACAGTTGCACCAATACGGCAGCGAGACGATCCAGCCGTAGTCGTCGGGGGCCAGCCCGAGTCCGTTGCTGAGCAGCGCCGCCAGCACGAGGTTGCCCGGCAGACAGATGTAGACCAGCGGCATCGCCAGCACGCCTTCCAGCGAACTCATCCGCATGCTGCGGCGCACCCGTTGCCGGAGCTCCCAGGGAGCCGGTCCAGCGGATGCGGTTGACTCTGCCGTCGGCATCAGGGCTGGTCAGTTGTTGCCCGGCGGGCCGCGCGACTGGCGCGGACTCACCGGTCGGCGCTCAGCGCTTCTTTTTCCACTCGGCGGTGACCACCGAG
>JBDKHE010000087.1:0-3981 GCA_039797805.1 Verrucomicrobiota bacterium | reverse complement strand
GGTGAAGGCTATGCGCCGTTCGCCGTCCTGACCTTCCTCCTCGACGGCGTGCCAATGATCTACAACGGCCAGGAAGTCGGACTCGACCGCCGGCTGCAGTTCTTTGAACGCGACCCTATCGTCTGGCCGCAGGAGGAGCACCCCACCACCCGCCTCTACCGGGTGATGACCGCCTTGCGCCACGCGCATCCGGCGTTGCACACCGGGGCGGCGATGCGGCGCCTCGACACGACCGACAACGCGTCCTTCTACGCCATCGAGCGTTCCGCCGAAGGCCGGCAGGTGGTCGGAGTCCTCAATCTTTCCGCCAAGGAGGCCGCGGCTGATCTCTATGACCCTGCGCTGGCCGGAGAATGGCGAGACGCGTTCACCGGGGAGAAGGTCACGCTGGACGCCCTCGTGCCGCTCGTGATGAAGCCGTGGGGCTATCGCGTGTGGGTGAGGTAGGCGCGACCCGACTGAACCGACCGCTCACTTCCCGACGGGCTTGGGCTGCTTCGCGGTGGGGGAACCGTGTGTGTAGTCCAGGTGGTCGTGGTAGACGGTCTTGGGCTTGTCTTCCTGGCGCTGGCGCTGGGCATCGAGCTGCAGCCGGAATTCGTGCGGCGTCACCCCCTTGTGCTGCCTGAACACGCGCGAGAAATACGCCGGATCCGTGAAGCCGCTGGCGTAGGCGATCTGGGAAATGGTCAGGGCGCCGGCATCGAGTGCGATGATGGCCCCCTCGATCCGGATGCGCTGCACGTAGTGCGTGAGCCGTTCACGGGTCTCGGTGTGGAAGAGGTGGGACAGGTAGTCGGCCGAGCAACCCAGCTGCGTGGCGATGTGCATCACGCTCAGGTCGGGGTTGGCGAACTGTTCCCGCACCAGACACTTGGCCTGAAAGACCTTGCCGATATCGCTGTTGAGGTGGCCGGTGCCGGTCTCGACGAGATTGCGGAACAGCCCGAGGAGGGAAAGCATCAGGCCCTTCAGCACCGCGTCCCGGGCCGGGGCCTGCATCGCGTGGGTGTGCACGAGTGAATTGGCCAGCATCAACAGGGCCTCGAGGTTGGGTGCGTCAAAAAACTCGATCGCCTCGATGTCGGGCTTCTTCGGCCGGGCCTCGTGCGCGAAGTGGATGCTGACGGTGTTGTTGTAGAAGCCGATCACCAGATTGCGGAAGGGTTTGCCGTCGGCACCGGAGACGATCTCGGCGTGCGGCACGCCGGTGGGGATCAGGCACAGGTCACCGGGGCCGACCCGGAAGCCGCCGCTGGGAAACGTGAATTCCGTCCAACCCTGCAGTCCGAGAAAAATCTCGGGACGATAATGGTAGTGCATGCCGCGCCGGTTCTGCACCTGCTTCACCTCGTGCGGCACCCGCAGCGGCAGGCGCCCATGGTCGGCGCGGCGGATGGCATCGTCGAGGGCCGCCCGCATCTCCGCGCGGTTATGCTGGCTCATCGTGCGCGCGGCGAGCAGCGCGTGGTGCGGCGCACCAGGATCAGTAGGGGTGGGAATGGCCGCAGGCACGGCAGTCAGGGGTTGGGTGCACCGAGGAAATCCCCCACCCCTTGGAAACACAAACCGAAAGCCCCGCCACAAGACACGATGGGGCCTTGCCGACCTTCCACTCCGGGTTAAGTTGTTCGAATCCATGACCGCTCCTGCCGCCTGCACCTTCTCCCCCGCCGAGCTCGAGGCCGAGACCGAACGCCTGTTCAAGGCGCTCATGAACGTGGATTGCACCCCGGGCAAGTCGTGGGACTACGAGGCCTGCCGGCAGTTCGCCCCGCTCACGCTGGAGATCAACCGGCTGAAAAAGGAGAAGGACGCCGTCATCCTCACCCATTCCTACGTCGAGCCCGAGATCGTTTACGGCGTAGGCGACTTCAAGGGCGATTCCTATTTCCTCAGCCTCATGGCCCGTGAGGCGAAGGCCAAGATGATCGTGTTTGCCGGGGTGGTGTTCATGGCTGAGACGGCCAAGATCCTTTCCCCCGACGCCACCGTGGTCGTGCCCGACCGCGGGTCGGGCTGCTCGCTGGCCGATTCCCTCACCGGGGACCAGTTGCGGAAGCTCAAGGCCAGTTACCCGGACGCCGCGGTGGTCTGCTACATCAACTCGACGGCCGACGTGAAGGCCGAGTCCGACGTCTGTGTCACCTCCGGCAATGTTTACGACATCGTGGCCGCCCTGCCGCAGAAGCGCATCCTCTTCGTCCCCGACCGGCTGATGGGCGACAACATCCGCAACGAGCTCAAGCGCCGCGGCGTGGCCAAGGAGATCATCACCTCCGACGGCACCTGCATCGTGCACGACGTGTTCGACGCCGCGGCCGTGGCTGATGCGCGCGCCCGGTTTCCCGGCCTGAAGGTCGTGGCGCATCCCGAATGCACGCCCGAGGTCGCCGCGGTGGCGGATTTTGTCGGCAGCACCGGGGCCATGATGAAATACGTCAAGACGACGTCCGCGCCCTATTATCTCATGCTGACCGAGTGCGGACTGGTCGGCCGCCTGCAGGTCGAGACGCCCGAAAAACACTTCATCGGCGGTTGCCGGCTCTGTCCCTACATGAAGCTCAACTCGCTGGAAAAAGTGCGCGACGCCCTGGCCAACCCGCGTCCCGACCAGATCATCACCCTCGACGAGAACATCCGCCGCCGCGCCGCCCGCTGCATCGACCGTATGTTCGAACTGGCCCCCGCTCCGCAGGGCGCGGGAGGTTAGGAGTTCATGGACCGGGGTTAGGGGGATCAACGAACCCCGAACAAGCCCATGGTTACCAAGGCTGGCGTTCCTCCTCTTAACACCTATCCCTTAACTCTTAACTTTGCTCTCATGCTCACCCCCCGCACCGAACACCTGATAGACCTCGCGCTTGAAGAGGACGCCGGCCTGGGCGACATCACCAGCCGCGCCATCTTTCCTCCCCGGCATCGCAGCCGGGCGGTCATTGATGCCAAGCAGGAGCTCGTGCTCTGCGGACTCGAGGTCGCGGCCCGGGTCTTTGAAAAAACCGACGTCACCCTGAAAGTCCGCCTGATGGCGAAGGACGGAGACCGGGTGAAAAAAGGGGCGGTGGTGTTGCGCGTCGAGGGGTCGACGGGGTCGATCCTGACGGCCGAGCGCACGGCCCTGAATTTCCTGCAACGCCTGTCCGGCATCGCGACGCAGGCCGCGCGCTACGCCGCGGCGGTCCAGGGCACCGGCGTGCGGGTCGTTGACACGCGCAAGACCACGCCCGGCTGGCGCGCGCTGGAAAAATACGCGGTGCGCACCGGCGGCTGCTTCAATCACCGCAGCTCGCTCGGCGAGCAGGTGCTCATCAAGGACAACCACATCGCCGCCGCCGGCTCGCTGACGAAGGCCGTCAAGCTGTGCCGCGCCGCCGCCTCGCACGGGGCGAAAGTGGAGGTCGAGGCGAAGTCCCTCGCCGAGGTGAAGGAGGCTTGTCTGGCCGGGGCCGACATCATTCTGCTGGATAACATGACCCCGGCGCAGGTGAAGCTCGCGGTCGCCGTGATTGCCAAACGCGCCCAGGTCGAGGTCTCCGGCGGGGTCAAGTACGACACCCTGCGCGACTACGCCCTGCCCGGCGTGGACATTATCAGTATCGGCGCCCTCACCCACTCCGTGGCCGCGGCTGATCTCAGCCTGGATTTGAAAGAGACGATAAAAAGGTAGAACGAATCCACCGGTTGAGGCGCGGCTCATGGGACGCCCGCCCGCCCTGCCCGAATTTCAATGAAAACCATCCACACCGATTGCCTCGTTCTGGGGGCCGGCCTTGCCGGCTCGGCTTATGCGCTGCACGCGGCGAAAGGCGGCAAAAAGGTGGAACTGCTTTCCCTCGCCGAACCGTTGCAGGCCAACAGTGACTGGGCGCAGGGCGGCATCATCTACGATACCTCGCCCGACCCGCGCAGCCTGAGTCAGGACATTCTGGAGGCGAGCGACGGCACGGCGAATCCGGCGGCGATCGACCAGCTCGTCAC
>JBDKHE010000086.1:0-7717 GCA_039797805.1 Verrucomicrobiota bacterium | reverse complement strand
GTTTTGAAGTTGGTATTTTGCGTTCTCTGCGTTCTTTGCGGTTAAATGAGTCTTGGATTGTCTTTAACCCAGCTCCGCGCCCTTAGCGTCTCCGCGTGAGCACCATACTGGCACAAAAAAGCCGCGGTTTAGCCGCGGCCTTGAAGTGAAGTCTGGTTAGGGAACTTAGATGCCCGCGCTGTTCTCTTCCGGGATGCGCATGCTGTAGAAGCTGCGATAGACGAAGATCAGGGCGATCGCGAAGAAGAACACGCCGATGCCGGTCTTGAGGTTCTGGTTCGTCATGGTCACCGCGATCTGGACGGCGAGGAGGCCGAAGAGGGTGGTGAACTTGATGACCGGGTTCATCGCGACGGAGGAGGTGTCCTTGAACGGGTCGCCCACGGTGTCGCCAACGACGGTCGCGGCGTGCAGGTCGGTGCCCTTCTGGCGGAGCTCGACCTCGACGATCTTCTTGGCGTTGTCCCAGGCGCCGCCGGCGTTGGCCATGAAGATGGCCTGGAAGAGGCCGAAGAAGGCGATGCCGATGAGGTAACCGATGAAGAAGTAGGCGTTGAAGAACGGCAGGGCCAGGGCGAAGCAGAACACGACGATGAAGATGTTCCACATGCCCTTCTGCGCGTAGACTGTGCAGATGCGGACGACCTCCTTGGAGTCCTTCTCGGAGGCGGTGGTGGCGTCGAGCTTCATGTGCTCCTTGATGTAGACCACGGCGCTGTAGGCGCCGGTGACGACGGCCTGCATGGAGGCGCCGGTGAACCAGTAGATGACGGCACCGCCCATGATGAGGCCGAGAATGATTTCAGGTTGCACGATGGAGAGGGCGCCGACGACCTCCTTGAACGGCCCCGCGATACCCGAGGCGACCTGGGCGTCGAAGAGATCCTTCAGGAGCATGATGATGCCGAACACCATCGTGGTGGCGCCGACGACGGCCGTGCCGATGAGCACGGGCTTGGCGGTGGCCTTGAAGGTGTTGCCCGCGCCGTCGCCTTTCTCGAGCTGGTACTTGGCGTTCTCGAAGTCGGGCTTGAACCCGAAGTCCTTCTCAATTTCGGCGGCGATGCCGGGCTTGGCCTCGATCTGCGAGAGCTCATAGACGGACTGGGCGTTGTCGGTGACCGGGCCATAGCTGTCGACCGCGATGGTGACCGGACCCATGCCGAGGAAGCCGAAGGCCACGAGGCCGAAGGCAAAGATAGGTGCGGCGAACACGAACTTCGCCGGCATCAGCGCCAGCAGGGCCGGGTTCTGGGAGAAGTAGTAGGACGCCGCCATGAGCATCATGATCACGAGCCCCATCCAGAAGGCCGAGAAGTTGCCCGCCACGAGACCGGAGAGAATGTTGAGCGAGGCGCCTCCGTGCTTGGAGCAGTTGGTGACCTCCTTCACATGCCGTGAGTTCGTGCTCACGAAGACCTTGGTGAACTCGGGAATCAAGGCGCCGGCGACCGTGCCGCAGCTGATGATCACGGAGAGCACCCACCACAGCGCCGGGGCGACCCCGGGCTGATGGGCGAGCAGGAAGTAGGAGGCCACGAACGTGATGCCGATGGAAACGGCCGAGGTGATCCAGACGAGGTGCGTGAGCGGGGCCTCGAAATCGAAATCCTTGAGGCTGCCATATTTTGCCTTGGAGATCACCTCGTTGAGGAAATAAGAGACGAGCGAAGTGACGATCATCAGGGCCCGCATCACGAAGAGCCAGACGATGAGCATCGCGCAGAGCTCCGGGCTTTCCGTGAGGGCGAGGGCGAGGAAGGCGATGAGCGCCACACCGGTCACGCCATAGGTTTCGAAACCATCGGCCGTCGGTCCGACAGAGTCGCCGGCATTGTCACCGGTGCAGTCGGCGATGACGCCGGGGTTCTTGGGGTCGTCCTCCGGCAGCTTGAAGACGATCTTCATGAGATCGGAGCCGATATCGGCGATCTTGGTGAAGATACCGCCGCAGATACGCAGGACCGAGGCACCGAGCGATTCGCCGATCGCAAAGCCGATGAAGCAGGGTCCGACGAGATCCCGCGGGAGGAACACCAGAATGCAGATCATGAAGAACAGTTCCACGCAGACCAGCAGCAGGCCGACGCTCATGCCGGAGCGGAGCGGGATGAAGAGCGTGTTCAGCGCGTTGCCCTTGAGGGCGGAGAAGGCGGTGCGGGAATTGGCGACCGTGTTGATGCGGATGCCGAACCAGGCGACGCCGTAAGAGCCGAGGATGCCCAGGATGGAGGCGAGCAGGATGATGATGACCGGGAAGGCGTCCTTGTGCTCGAGCACGCCGAAGTAATAGACCATGCAGGCGCCGATCAGCACCCAGAGGATGGCCAGGAACTTGCCCTGGGTAAAGAGGTAGGTCTTGCAGGTTTCCCAGATCATGTGGGAGACGCCGGCCATGGAAGGATGAACCTGCAGGGCCTTGGTCTGCATGTATTGGACGACACCAAAGATCGCGCCGATGGCGCACATCGCGATGCCGAGGTACATCAACATCTCCCCGCTGATGCCGCCTAGGCCGTCGAAGCGCACGTGGGTGAGGTCAGGAATCTTGATATCAGCTTCCCCGGCGAAGGCCGGAGTGGAGAACGCAGCCAATGCGGCAGCCAGAGCGGCCACCCGTGGTAAGGAGTGTGCTGTTTTCATGGGGTAGGGTATGTTGGTGGGCAATCTGTTCACGAGGCCGCCCTGAGGCCAGTGCAAAGTCCTGTCGCGGTCGCAACCATGCATTGACGTTCTATCCATCATCAGGCTCCCTGTTCACTCATTTACGATGTCCCATGGTGCTGCTTGCTGTGCATGAATTGCTGAAGGGTTACCGCCAACCGGGAAGCGACCGGCGACATGCAGTGGTGGACGTCCCGGCATTTTCACTCGAGTCAGGTGCGCAGGTGGCGCTGCGTGGCGAAAGCGGCTCAGGCAAGACGACGTTCCTGCACCTCATCGCCGGCATTCTCGCTCCCGACGCCGGGCGGATCGAACTCGGCGGCCGCAATGTCGCCGCGCTCGGTGAAGCGGCCCGCGATCGCCTGCGGGCCGAGTCGGTCGGTTACATTTTTCAGACTTTCAACCTGCTGCAGGGGCACACCGTGCTGGAAAACGTGGAACTCGGCATGGCCTTTGGTCGGGGCGTGAACCGGTCGCAGGCCGAGGCCTTGTTGCAACGCGTCGGTCTCGGGGACCGGCTCCACCACCATCCGCGCCAGCTGTCCACCGGCCAGCAGCAACGCGTGGCGGTGGCGCGGGCGCTGGCCAACCATCCGCAGCTCGTGCTGGCGGACGAGCCCACCGGCAATCTCGACGCGCGCAACGCCCGCGAGTCGCTCGCCCTCATCCGCGAGGTCTGCCGTGAGAACGGAGCGGCGCTGCTGCTCGTGAGTCACGACGAAGGGGTGCTGGGCACCTTTGATCACGTGCAGGACTTCGCTGCTATCAACCGCGCGGCTGCGGTGACCGCGTCATGAAATCTCCAATGCCAGCTCTAAAAATCCAAAGAATCGCGGAGGGAATCTCGAGATTTGGGGTTTGTTTGGGATTTGGCTGTTTGGCGTTTGGCCTTTTTTAGAATGATCTGGAACCTCATCTACCGCTCGCTCCGCCAGCACGCGCTCTCGACGCTCGTGACGGCCGGGAGCATTGCGCTCGCGGCGGGTTTGCTGCTGACGGTGTGGGTGGTGAAGACGCAGGCGCAGGCCGTGTTTGCGGCCACCAACTCCGGATTCGATGCCGTGTTGGGCGCACGCGGCTCGAAGTTGCAGCTCGTGCTCAATGCGATCTTTCATCTCGAATCCTCGCCCGGCAACATCGAGGCCAAGGATTTTGAGACGATCCGGCGTCATCCGGCGGTGAAGACGGCTGTCCCGATTTCGGTCGGGGATAACTTCAAGGGCTGGCGCATCGTCGGCACTTTGCCGGAACTCTTCGATGTCGAATACCGGCCGGGCCGGTCCTATGAGGTCGCGACAGGCGGACGGCGATTCGCCCTGGGGGCGGACGAGGCCGTGGTCGGGGCATATGCCGCGGCCCGCCTGGGCTGGAAAGTGGGGACGACGTTTCATCCGTCTCATGGCGTAGCGGAAGGCGGCGAGGAACATGCGGAAATCTACACCGTGGTCGGGGTGCTCGCGCCGACCGGGACACCGGTGGATCGCGTCATCTGGATTCCGCTCGAAGGCGTGCAGACGATGAGCGGACACAATCCGCTGGCGAAAACCGAGCTCAGCGCGGTGTTGCTGCAGCTGCGCGCCCCGACGGCCGGCCTGATGCTCAGCAACCAGCTCAACGCTTCCGGCGGCCGGCTCACGTTTGCCTACCCGATCGGGAGCATCGTGGCCGAACTGTTCAACAAGATCAGCTGGGTCGACCAGGTGCTGACCCTGGTGGCGTGGCTGGTGGCGGTCGTGGCGGCGGCGTCCGTGCTGGTGAGCATCTACAATTCCATGAGCGCCCGGTCGCGGGACATCGCCATCCTGCGGGCGCTCGGGGCGCGCCGCCGCACGGTTTTCGGGGCGGTGGTCGGTGAAGCTGCGGTCATCGGCCTGATCGGCGCGACCGTGGGCATTGCGGTCTTTGTGGTCCTGGCGACCGGCGTTGCCGGCCTCATCCAGGCCCAGACTGGCGTGGTGCTCGAACCGCTGCGGTGGAATCCGGTGTTTTGGTGGGGCCCGGCGACGCTGGTCAGCCTGTGTGCCCTGGGCGGCGTGGTCCCGGCCATCAAGGCCTACCGTGTGCCGGTGGCCGAAACGCTCGCCCCGGTCTCGTAAGGGGCTTGACGACTTTGCTAGGGTGGGGCCGGCTATCTGACCGCCGCCTTCATGGATCTCACTTCCTTCTTCACCCTAGCTGCCACCGGCCTCGCCGTCGCGTTCATCCATGCGGCGATCCCGACGCACTGGCTGCCGTTCGTGGTGGTGGCGCGGGCGCAGGGCTGGTCGCGCGGCCGGGCACTGGCGATGGTCACGCTCTGTTCCGGCGGGCACCTGGTGATGATGACCTCGCTCGGGCTGGCCCTGGCCTGGTTCGGCCTGCAGATCGACGAGCGTTGGAGCGCGTATTTTCCCTATGTTGCCGGCGGGGCGCTGGTCGCCATGGGGCTCTTGATCCTCTTCCGCCACTGGCGCGGCTGGACGCATGGTCACGGCGAATGGATCGAAGGCCACTGCCAGCACGACCACGGCCACGAGCATCACCACGATCCGGTCAAGCCGGTCGCCCGCACCAGCGACTGGACGGCGGTCGGCGGATTGTTCGCGATGCTCACCTTCTCGCCCTGCGAGGGACTGCTGCCGGTTTATCTGTCCGGGGTGCAATTCGGCTGGGGCGGTGTCACCCTGCTCAGTGTGGTCCTGGCTGCAGGCACCTGGGCGGCCATGCTCTTCTTCACATGGCTGACCCTGATGGGCGTCGAGCGCGTCAGGTTCAAATGGCTGGAGAAATGCGAAGCCCCGGTCCTCGGCACCCTGCTGGTGCTCTGCGGCGTGGCGCTCATCGTCATCGAGCACCTGCACGATCACGCGTGACGGCCGGTTGACAGAAAACCCGTTTTCACTCCTTTCTCCTCACCCGATGTCGATCCACCACGACACCTTCCGACTTCGCCTCACGGCTGGGTTGGCCGCGCTTTGCGTGGTGGTGCTGACCCTGCTGGCGGCGTCGCCGGAGTGGCATGCGCGCATGCACGACGGTCATGCCGAGCAGTCGGCCCCGGTCGGCACGGCGGATCATGAGTGTGCGGTGACCCTTTTAGCCAGCGGCGTGGAAGCGCTGCTGGTGGTCTGTCTGCTGATGCTGGTGCGGCCCCTGGCCCGCAGCTTCAGCGTTCGCGCGGCCGACCTCATCCCGTTCGCGCGCCCCCGCTACCTGCTCGTGCCTTCGCACGCGCCGCCGGCGGCCTGAGTTGAACCTAGTTGTACCGTGCCCCGCGGGATTCCGTGTGGGCGCGGACTAATCCCTGTCCGGTGCGCCGCGTGGCTGCGCCCGGAAGACTCCTTCAACCCAGTCCCGTCATGTCCTCCCATAAGCATTTTCTCCTCTTCTCTCTTGTCAGCGTCGTCCGTGTTTTCGCCCAGGAAACCCGGGCGTCCGATGAACCTTTGAAACTCGATACCCTTGTCACCACCGCCAGCCCACTGGCCCGGGCGGCTGACGAAGTGGCCCAACCAACCAACGTGCTCGCCGGGCAGCGGCTGGCGCAGCAACGCCAGGGCACGCTCGGAGAAACCCTCTCAGGGTTGCCCGGTGTTGATGCCACCTCCTTCGGGCCGGGGGCCAGCAGGCCCGTGATCCGCGGGCTGGGTGGTGATCGCATCCGCGTGCTCGCCGATGGCGTGGGCACCCTGGATGCTTCGGTGATCAGCCCGGATCACGCCGTGAGCCTTGACCCGTTGTTGATCGACCGCATCGAGGTGGTGCGGGGGCCCGCGTCGCTGCTCTACGGCGGCAACGCCATCGGCGGGGTGGTGAACGTGATCAACGGACGCATTCCGGAAGTGCTGCCGGCGGCCGCCGTCACGGGCCGGCTTGAGGTGCGGGGCAACACGGTGGCGGACGAACGCGCCGTGGCGGCCGTGTTGGCCGGGGCCGCCGGTCCTTGGGCCTGGCGGCTCGATGGTTTCCGGCGGGAGACTGACGACGTGAAGATCCCCGGCTTGGGCCCGATCGCGAGCATCGCCCGGACCATGATCGCGGAAGGTGAGACGCCGTCGGATGGCACCTTGATCAACAGTGCTACGCAAACGAAGGGCGCGTCCGCGGGGCTGAGCTACATCGGCACCGACGGTCATCTCGGCTTCGCTTACAGCGGGTTTGATTCGCGCTACGGCACCGTGGCTGAACCTGACGTGTCCATTGACCTGCGTCAGCGGCGAGGGGACGTGCATGGCGAGTGGCTCCAGCCGCTCGGGTTGCTGCGCGCGGTCAAGCTCCAGATCGGCCTGGGTGACTACCGCCACGACGAACTCGAGGGTGGCGAGACCGGCACGCGATTCACGAACAAGGGTTACGAGGGCCGACTCGAGCTGTTGCACGAGGCGATCGGCCCCTTCGAGGGCGCGCTCGGCCTGCAGTCCACGCGCAGCGATTTTGCGGCCGTGGGTGAGGAGGCGTTCCTGCCGCCGACGGTGAGCGAGAACCACGCCGTTTTCCTCTATGAGGAGACCGTGACCGGCGCGGTGACCTGGCAGTTCGGTGCCAGGCTCGAGAGACAGGTAATCACCCCTCAGGCCGGCGCGGGCTTCGGGGTGCGCCGTGACCACCCTGCCACCTTCACCGGTGGCGCGGTTTGGAAATTGCCCGCCGATTATGCGTTGGCCCTCTCGCTCTCGGCCAACGAGCGCGCTCCCAACGCCCAGGAGCTGTTTGCGCGGGGCGCACACGTGGGCACTGGCGTTTACGAGATCGGCGACGCCGCGCTGGGGGTGGAGAAATCCACGGGTGCCGACCTCAGCTTCCGCAAGGGCCGCGGTTTTGTCACCGGTGAGCTCAGCCTGTTTCTCAACCGTTTCTCGGGCTACGTCTTTGAGCAGGACACCGGCGACGTGGATGCCGGCAGCGGACTGCCGGTGTTCGTCTTCGTCCAGCGCGATGCCCGGTTTTATGGCGGCGAACTGGAGCTGACCTTCCACCTGCAAGCGGGGCCAAAATCCGCGACGGAACTGAGGGTCTTTGCTGACTCGGTGCGGGCAACCAACACGTCGGCCGGGACACCCCTGCCGCGCATCAC
>JBDKHE010000085.1:0-4020 GCA_039797805.1 Verrucomicrobiota bacterium | reverse complement strand
GGCGGCGTTGCCGCAGGCCTCAATGACCTTGGGGTGGAAGGAGAGCCCCAGGTAGTCATTGCTCGAAAGCATGATCATGTCCCGACCGTTCAAGCGGATATGCGTGCCCTGCTGCGCATCCATGGCGTGATAGTACGGCTTGTACTTGAGCCGCATCTTCGTCGCGTAGTCGTCCTGCGCGCGCTCAACGATGGGTTTTTTGGTCTTGGAAAAAAGGGACAGGGCCATGGCGGTCGGGGAGGCGACTAGACGTGAGATGCCAGGTCATAGCAACCGCAAAGCCGGACCGGGCAAAGGCCCGACGCCTTCACCCGCGCCGCGGCAGACTTTGCATCCAAGCGGTGAATTCCGAGGTGTACTCAGGCCATGTCTTGAGGTGGCGCTGACGGGCTGCCGCCGCGAGGGTGGCGAGTTCGGCCGGCTGTTGCAGGAGGCGACGGATGGCTTGGGCGAGCGTGGGGGCATTTACGATTTCAAGGGGCACGCAGCCGCCCCCGCGGGCCGATTCACCCAAGGCGCCGAGCGCGGAGCAGACGCAGGGCTTGCCGTGCTGCAGGCTTTCAAGGACCGGCATGCCGAAGCCCTCGATGAGGGACGGATAGACGGTGAAGGCACACTCGCGATAGGCGGCGTGCAACTCGGCCTCGGGCACCGAGCCTTTAAACAGCAGCGGCCGCCCGGCCTGCTGTAGCTCGCCGATCCGGGCGAGTGCCGCCGCGGCCGTGTCGGCCCGGGCCATGCCGATGAGCTGCAACTCAAAGGCGAGACCCTCGCGCCACAGCGTTTCGCAGGCTTCGAGCAGGGCGAGGTGGTTTTTCCGGCCCTCGATGGTGCAGACGCAGAGGATTCGCGGGGTCTTGGCCGGGTCTTGGATGTCCGGGGAGGACCCGGTATGGGATTCGTCAATGGCCAGGGGCAGGGCGTGGACGGGCGGCGGGTTGGTGATGCCCAGCCATTGCCAAAAGTCTCGCAGGCTGGCGGCCGAATCCTCGGAAATGGCGGCCACGCCGTCGAAGACGAGCAGTTCGCGCAAATAGGCCGGAAACCGCGTCACGGTGCCGGCGGGAGTGAGTTCCGGAAACTTCAGCGGAATGGCGTCGTAGAAGATGGCCACCCGCGGACCTGGAACCCGCGCGAGCAATTCGGGGAGACGGGAGCCGACCTTGGCGGAGAAAAGCTCCGGGCAGATGAGACCGGCCGCAGCGGGCAAAATGGGACGCCGGCCCAGCCAGCGCCGACCAGCTCCCGACAGTTTTTGAGCGAGGGTCCACCGGGCGCCGCGGGAACGGCCCGCACCGCCGGTTTGATCACGCAGCACCGCGATTTCGTCGGGGCGAAGGGCCCGCCAGCCGATCAGGTGGGGATCGTAGCAGATCGGTAGCGTTGCTTGGCGTCCGGATAATTCCGAGAAAAAGGTCCGGACCACGCGCTGAATGCCCGTCTGTGCAGCCGTGTGGCTGGTGTGGGAGGCATCGAAGAGCAGCGGGGCTGGGCTCATGGCTTGGATTCAACCAGGAGTTGGCTGATGGCGAAGGGCAAAATGTCGGTGGAGGTCACCGGCGAGACCACCTGGCATTCCACCGTCTGGCGCACGTGCGGGCTCAGGGCCACGACAATCTGCCAGGGCGGAGCGCCGTTCAGCTCGCGCACGGTGGTCTCGCCCGACGCGGTGCGGTTGACGATCCGCCAGGTCGCCGCCGGCCAGTCTTCCTTGCGGGCGGGCGTCAGAGTCAGTTGCAGGCGAGAACTGGAATGGGGCGTGATCTCAATGGAGAAGCGGGTGGCGGCGTGGTCGGGAAAGCCGTTCAGCGGATAAACGCCTTGCAGGTCCGTGACCCGGTTGGCGTCCCGGAGCAGCACGTATTCCAGACCGGTCAGCAGGCGCGGAGAATTGGCGTCGAAGCTTTCCGCCCAGCGTCGTCCGACCAGCAATGCCGCCGGGGCGCCGCCCGGGATATCGGATTCGTGCAGCACGCCGAGGCGCAGGTAGCCACCGCCCTCGCCGCCGCGCTGCGCGAAATAGGATCGGCTGGGCGATAGAAAGTAGCTGGCCCACATGCTGTGAAAAAACGGCATCCGGAAGCTCGCGGATTCGACGAGCACGGGTTGATCGCGAAGAGTGGCGGCGGAGAACTCGCGCAGCCCGTACCAGTCATGGGAGATCATTTTCTGCCGGCTCCAGGCTTTGCTTTCCCGGAAATTCATGATGGTGGCGCCGGCGAAAAATCCCACGACGGCGACGAGGCAGATGCCGGCGGTCAGCCGGCGCCAGCCGCCCTTGCGCCAGAGATCAAATTGGGCGTCCACCAGCGGCGCGGTCAGGAGGGCGACAATGAAGACGGCCCCGAACTGCACGGATTTTTGCAACCCGTAGTTGAAGCCCGTGAAGAGGGTGTAGAGCAGCAGGGTGCCGCTGCCCGCCAGTGTGAACAGGGTGCCCAACCGATCGCGGGCCCGCCACCAGCCCATCCCGGCGGCGGCGAGTATGATGACCGTGAGCAAGGTGCCCTTGAGGTAGCCGAGACCGAGGGCGGCGGGGACGGAAAGCGTGGCCAGGCCGGGCACGTGCTCGGCGGCGTTCAGCGGTTGGAGCAGGTTGGCGAAGATTGCATCGGCCCGCGCGGTACCGAAGGAATAGCGGAAGCCGTACCATGCCCGCACGGTGATCGCCGGATTGATGATGCTGCCGGCGATGAACGCTGCGGCGACCCAGAGACCGCGGTCCCGGACGATTTCCCAGCGCCGGGTAAACCACGGCCGCAGCCAGAGCAGGGCGCACGGCAGCACGATGAAAGGTGTCATTTCCGGGTACCCGGCGATCAGGCCGTGAAAGCCGAGCAGGAGCAAAATGCACCAGCCAAGACAACTCCTCCTGGTTTCGGCCCGGAGGGCTTGTGCGGTCGCCAGGACCACGGTTGCACCCAAAATCGCGCCCAGCAGGTTAGGCAGGTTGGAGTTTGCGTGGAAGAAGACAAAGATCGGCTGCAGCAGCACGAGGGCCGCGAGGGCGGCTCGCGAAATCCGGGTCCGGAAGAACGTGATGACGACGAGGTAGGTTGCCGCGATCCAGGGCAAGAAGAGGGCGGCGGAAAAATACAGGCAGGTCTTGAGCGGGGTGGTGGCGGCCAGGCTGGAGAACAGGGCCAGGAGCGTTTCCGTCGCCAGCTGGCCCCGGCGGGGATGCCAGCCGATGTTGTCCTCCGCCATGTTCATCCAGGGTTGCGTGGCGCTGATGGCGGGCGCCTCCATGTAGGTGTGGTGTTGGAGGAACTCGCCCGAGGTGATCCAGATGTAACTGTCGTGGTTGGTGGTCCCGTCGTAGAACAGCGCCTGCGGATACCAGAGGAAGGTTCTGAGCAACCACGTCAGAAACACGGCGGCCAACACGATGACCATGAGGCCGGAGCGGGAACGGATCAGGTCGCGGCCATCCGCGAGCAGGCTCTGGCGGGTGCGGGGCCACAGGACGGTCCCGGCTGCCGGCAGCATGCAGACCCACATCCCAGCGCCGGAGAGAGGCAGGAAAAAGTTGGCGGCCACCGCCACCAGCAGCAGGGTTGCCAGGCCGGCGACGGCAGCCAGCGCCAGGCGTTCCGCGAGGGTGCCGACCAGATCAAAGCCGTTCAGCCAATAACCTGACAGCACAATGACCGCCACGACCGCGAGCAAGAAGGGCATGCCGACCAGGGGACTCATAGGCGGGGAGGCGACGGGTGTGGATTGAAACAGGCTTCAGCCGGAGGGGCGGGTGAAAAGAAGCGGAGTATCATGGCCCGTCCTCGATGCGCAGTGAGCGCACGGAGAATTGGAGGTCTTCCCGCAACCCGGGATAATCCGTGATGCTGAAATGGATCGCATTGCGCCGGCCTGCAACGAGCGGGACTTTGAGTTGCCACGGCGGCGGGCCCGTCAGGGTTGAGTTGAAATCGGTGGCGTTGTCGGCCGTGCGCGACTGGCTCCACGTGACCACGGGCTTGACGCCCTTGACCCGCGGAATGAGCTCGATCAGCAGATTGCTGG
>JBDKHE010000084.1:0-4563 GCA_039797805.1 Verrucomicrobiota bacterium | reverse complement strand
GTTTCAAGAATTAGCCGGCGAAGCCACCGGGCACCCCGTCGCGGTCTTCCAGCGCATCGACCAGGCCGGCTACCGGCTGCCCATCGACGAGCGCATCCTCTCCGACACCGACACACTGATGATCTTCGGGCTGGACCACATCCTGTCCGAGCAGGAGGCCGACCCCGCCGAACTCAGCGCCATCACGCAATGGCTGCAACGAGAGGGCACCTGCCTGCTCCTGGCGCCTCACCACGACGTGGGTTTCACTGACGACTTCACCCAACGCCAGATCGAATACCAGCACCACGGCGACCCACTCGTCCCGCGCCAGCAGCGGTTCGGCCAATACACCCGCTCCCTGATGGCCGCACTTGACGTCCCGGTGCACAACATTTGGGGACTGCGGCCCGCGGTCGTCGAAGGCACCACAGAGATCGCAGCGCTGACCGCACTGCACGACCTGGACGCCGCGAAGCTGCTCGACAATGTGACCACGTTCAACTTCCACCCCCACCTGCCGCACTACGAACTCACCGCACCGGAGAGCGATGCGCTGCGCGTCCTGGGCCGTCAACGCGTCGACCCCAACAGACCCCACCCCTTCACCGCGGCCGGCCACACCGAATTCAACGCACTGATCTGGATGCCACCGACAAGCCGCCGAGCCGGCGACATCGTCCTCGTCGACTCCACCAACTTCACCACGCTGTTCGGTGGCACCGACAGCTTGAAGAACTTCTGGCACAACCTGGCAACGATGACATAGCCCGCCGCGAGAAGCGTTCTTTCCGGATTCCAGTCGATGTCGAGATCTCAACGAGTGATCTCAGTCCACTGCGACAGCGCGCGGGCAAGTTGAGACGCGAATTCCGGGCCGTTGTTCGCCAATGCGAACCCGCCGGCCAATCCGCCTTGCGTACATAGCTGGCGGCGGCGACGGACCCTCCTGAAGGTCACTCGGCCGGTCCCAGAGTCCACGCGGGGAACGGAGAGGATCGCGGTTCTCGGATTAGCGGCGGATGGGAATTTGGCAGCGATGTCTGAATAGGCGGCCTGGTTGCGTGACCAGCGGCGAACGATGCGGCGGGCTTTGACGTAGTCGGACCGGTCGATCTCGACTGTCGCTGTGACCTTCTTGAGCCCGGCGGCACCCCAGAAACGGCCCGGTCCTTGCCCCAGGGCACGCCAGGGCGCAGGGACAATGTGTTGGTATTCCTTGTCGCCGTAGGCATTAGGGGATGAGTGCTTGGTGAAGTAGATCGCAAGGCGCTTGGGATCGCAGGCGCGGATGCCCTCCAATGTGTCGACGGCGGTTCCGGCCAGCTCATGCAACCGGCGCTGTGCGGGGTCCGGGTGATCGATCACGTCGGCCCAGACGTGAGAGCACCACTGCCGGAACGTCAATCCGGACTTGCCGGCCGCGGTGGGGGGCGCCATCCATAAGTGAAAGTGCGGGGCGCCTCGACGCTGGAACTCAAGCTTCCAGATGAAGTACAGCTTCTCGCCCCACTCGCGTTCGAACCGCTTGCGCCAGTTATCCAGGTGCCGTTTCACGTCCCGGCCGCAGGGCGCGACGACCTCCCAATCGCCTGGATAGGTGAGCGTCACCATCGCGGGAATGCGGCCGCGGCCGACTATGGGTGTGTAGTCGTATTCGGCAAGCGAGCGGCACATGTTGGCCCGCGATTTGCGCGACCAATGGGTGATCTCGCGGCACGCCACGCTGGTCTTCGGCTCTCGGGGCATCGGCCCGTCGTTCCAGTCCACCTCGGCGGCGATGGATCGCAGTTCAGCCTCTTCGGCGGCAACATTCACCCGGTGGGTGTGCGTGGCGGCTCGCTCGGAGGATCTTTCTAGCAGGACCGGGCGGGTCCAGCTGAGTTTGACCAAGCCGGGTGCGATTAGTAGGCGGAACTGGCCGCACTCCGGTTGCACGCCACGAAGATCTGCTCCGTCGGCCCACTGCTTCGGACGCTCGAATAGGGCCGCTGCCGGGGTCACCAAATCGACGCCGGGAAAGCGGGGCGCGAAGGCGTCGCCCGCCCGAAGCTGCTCTTCTGTCGTGTCGTCGACCTCGGCGCGGCGACTTTTGGCACATATAACAAGCCCGTGCGCACTGCTCTGCCCGTCCGCCGCCACTGCGCTCCCAGCGCTGTGGTCCGGTACGGCAGCGGGGTGCGGCTGCGGGCCTGTTAACTCCGCTGGTATCGGCGGGACGCTGACGCTCGGGTCCGCTCCCGGATCCGCTTGTGGTCTCCGCCTCGTCGCCGCCGGGGGCGGCTCCTCAGCTCCGTCCGCGGCTCCTCCCGCGGCCCCGCCCTTGATAACAGCTGCGCTAACAGGCCCTCCGAGAGTCCCGCGGTCCGATCCGGGCTCAGTCGCGGGGGAGGAGTGGCGTTGGCCGGCCTTCGCAGGCGCAGGGTTGTTGGCGCCAGAAATGCCTGGCACCATTTCTTCTGGAGGCACCAAAGGGCCCTTCTGGGAGCCCCCGGCAAACGTTCTTGCGAGGAATGGGGTTGCCGGGGGCTTTTCCCGTCAGGGGCCTGAAGCGTGTCCGGTTCCTGTCCGGTTCAGATCAGGAGCCGGTGCGTCGAGCGAGGTCAGTGCGTGGTGTGCGCCGCGTTCTCGCGCTGTTGGCGCAGGTCAGCGGCTATCTTTTCCAATTCACACGCGGAAGGTCGCTGGTTCGATCCCAGCCGGGACCACAAGTTGAGAAGCGTATTTGCCGCCTCTTGGTAGGCCGCCTCCGGCAATCGCGGGCAAAGGATCTAGTTCCCGAATCGCTCTCGGGATTCATACCGCTTTCGGGACCCGCTCAGCAGCGTCTACCGAGCTGACCAGAGATTGCCCTTGACCTTTCGAAGGCTCGCAAAGTTGCGCTAGCCTTGGTTGATCTCTTCGTGAAGTACGCACTATCGCGTTGCAAGCAGGTCGATGCCCATCAAGGAGAATCCTTGCCGGGTTCAGGCGGAAGCCTTGCAGGCATCAGGCCGCATCCCGTAGGGATGTGAACCAGTGAGGTGTCAATCTTGGAAGCACGAAATCCGACAACCCATAACCTCGCCTCAGCGCTCAATGCCGCCTGTGTGATCAGCGAGGAATGGATGGGCCCCCTAGTGGTCGTCCGAGCCGCCGGCGTACTCGACATGCTGACCTCGCCCCAGCTTGAGGTCGGTATCGCCACAGCCCTGGCGAAGAACCCCTCGGCGATCATCGTCGACCTCAACCACGTGGATTTTCTTGCTTCGGCCGGAATGGGTGTGTTGGTGGCCGCGCAAGATAAGGCGGCCCCGGCCGTCAAGTTCGCCGTCGTTGCCAGCGGCCCGGCGACCAGCCGGCCGCTCAAGATGGTGGGGCTGGCCGAACTGATCGGGCTGTACCCCACGCTGGACGAGGCGTTGGCCGCGGTGGGTGAATAACGTCTGAGCGATGAGCGCCCGGGTGACGCGGTCCGGGTGGGTAATACATCTTCGGTCTGGGTATAGCTGATCGCGATGACTTCACCGTTTGAACGCGATCCAGGTACCTGGTTCGTCTGCCACGACCGGCCTGCCGATGCCTGGACCGCGGCACTGGTGCGCGAGGATTTCGCGCGCTGGCTGCGGCGGCGCGTCAGTGCGGACGAAGCCAAGTTGTGCGATGTGGTGCTGGCCGTCAACGAGGCATTGGCCAATGCGGCCGAATACGCATACCTCGGCACTGCAGGCGGCACCTGTGATCTGGAAGCGGTGTACGACGTCGCCGCCGGTGCCCTGACGGTGAGCGTCCGCGACCAGGGCCGCTGGTGCGAACCAGACCCGAATCATCATCAGCGCCATCGCGGCAGAGGTATCCCGTTGATGCGAAAACTGGCTGACGCCTTGGTCATTGACACCTCGGCGCTGGGTACCAGCGTGTGCATGCGATTCAGCCACGTGAATGCGCCCATGGCCGGGATCTGCTGATCACACCGCGTTCAGGTAGCGCCGTGTCACCAGCTTCTGCACTAACGCCAGTACCGGCGAGCCCAGCCGACTCCACCATGTCGCCGGCTGGGAGAACGCTGCCACTTCGGCGTGGACGCCTCCGTCGGTGGGGTCGTAGCGCACGGCGAACATCTCCTCGCCACGCACCGCATGGCCTGGCAGGCTGCCGTAGGCGAACCCGCGGCGGTCCGGTTCGTCGAGGACGTAAACCACCCGGCAGGGCGCCAGGAACGGCCCCAGCCGGCCCAGTACGCCCGCCCCGGGTTCGGCCACCGGGGTGCCGGCCTCCACGCGCACTCCGGCGCCGCGCAGCATCCCGTAACGCATGACCGACTCGGCGGCCTGGTCGAAACGAGGACGCCCGGTGCCGATCTGCTTCGAGGCCACGATGTGGCGGTAACCCGGGGGCATCGGTCCCTGCGTCGCGCCGACCTCGGCATAGGTGAACGGTTGCCCGGTCAGCCCGCTGAGGTTCACCGCGTCCACCCTGCCACCTCGCGCACTGCCCGATCGGCCTCAGGGCCCGATCGGCCTCAGAGTCTGATCGGCCGCCCCGTTAGCATTATCGCGACCGCTCGCCAGCCCGGACGACGGTCGGCACTGTTGCTGTTCCTAC
>JBDKHE010000083.1:0-5272 GCA_039797805.1 Verrucomicrobiota bacterium | reverse complement strand
CGGAATAAGGTCGGGAATCAGGTCGTAGCCCTTGAGAAAATAGAAGAGCACAAAGGCGATTTCCTGGCGCTCGACCGTGCCGCCCTGCGGCTGCGTCTCCTGGAAAAACAGAACTAGCAGCTCGATGCGCCGGCGCAGTCGTTCCGAATCGGTTATCGCGGCCGTCTTCTTTCTGATCTGCGGCAGCAGGCCCGACAAACCGGCCAGGTCGTCGGGACTCACCAGCGCCGCGCCTTCCGAAATATAGGTGGTAGGATTGGGCGGCCGGCCGGTCCGGCTTTTCTGGGAGAGATAACGACTCAAGGGGACGGAGGTGGTGGTGTTCATGATGGTGAAGCGGGTTCGAGCTGGAGGGAAGCGCCCCACGTAAATCTAACAAGCCGGACCGGATTGGAAAACCGGCCGCTGTTTCCAGACGCAGTAACCAAATGATTTACGGCTCAGCCCGACCCTGGAGGGATGAGGGTGAACGGGAAGGTGGGAGGGTGCACTAATCCCGCACCGTGGGAGCTTTTCCCGCTCGTAAGATTGAACATTATGCACGCCGACTACGCCTTACACGTTGTCCAATATTTTAGGTGTTTGGTCGGTGTTAGGGTCAAATCAGTGTGGGTTAGAAAAATCAAAGCCCCGTCCAGGGGTGGGCGGCCCTTATGTGGCAGAAAGCGCGACTACCTAGATAGAAAAGCGGGATTGTTCCCCGCTTGCCCCTGAAGTTGTGCACCAGCGCCCGCCCGCAACAATCGCAGGCCAAGCCATTATCTGACTCAGCGTCGGCATATCTGCCGTAGTCGTTGATCGAAATAGACGAGTTGCAACGCACCGGCCCAATATCCGCACGAACTCCTGCGGCTCTTGTAGCCGGCCTTGCGTAGTGCCCCTGCCGTCAGCACAAAAGGCCCGAAACCTCGATACGACTACGGACGAACCCTAGGGCCTGCGGGCCGTATCGTCTGCTTCATGGCTTCCGTCGTCGCAGCGTGCCCGTGAAACCACGATTGAAGCAGCGTGCGGATTCTTCCCTAGGATGGCCCCCATCCCAAACCGGAAGGCAGCCGAAGATTTTCCAAAGAACACTAAGCCCGGCGGAAATTACACCCGAGCCAAAGCATAAAGGAGAAGATGACTCTGCAGCGCGACCAGCGGGAAAGTGAATGAGGTAGCAGCCCCCACCCGGGTCGGTTAAAATTTCTCATGCCGTAAGACCCGGACGTCCGTCTCGAAGACGATCATGGCAAAATGCGGGAGCAACTCGCGCTGGATACGCTCCAACAATCGGCGCGCGATGGGCTCGGGAACAATCACCTCGATCTTGATGTTCGTGAATTCCTCGATGTCGGCCACGCGAGAGCCTTTGGCACCGGTGCCTTCTACCGCGAACAGGGTGTAGCCGCGCGCGCCTTCCTCACTAAGCAATCGCGTTACTCGTTCGCGGGCGAGCGCTTCACCGACAATCGTAACGAGTTTCATTGCGTGTGTATTCATTTGCTACCTCCAAACCACCATCGGGCCAGCTCATAATAGAGTGGCAATCCGAACGTGATATTGAAGGGAAAGGTGATGGCCAGTGCGGAAGTCAGATAGAGTGTCGGATTTGCCTCCGGCAAGGTCATGCGCATCGCAGCCGGTGCCGCGATATACGATGCGCTCGCCGCCAATACGCCCAGCAGGGTCGCCCCGCCCAAGCTCAAACCAACCGAGTAGCCCAGGATAATCCCGGCCATGCCATGAATGACCGGCATCAAAATCCCAAAGCCAATTAGAAACGTTCCAACCTTGCGGAGATCGCCAAAACGGCGGGCAGCGACCATTCCCATGTCCAATAGGAACAAAGCGAGAACGCCTTGAAACGGCGTCACAAAGAAACCTGCGGTGGCGGTCAACCCGCGTTGTCCGCATAGGAATCCAACGAGAAGCGAACCAACTAGGAGAAAGACGCTTCTCCCCAGCAGGGCTTCGTGTAACGCCAGCCGCATCACGGAGTAGAACGGCACGCCTTCTTGGCGCGTGGCGAGCTTGCCCAGGACGACACCCACGATGATAGCCGGCGACTCCATCACCGCCAGGAACGCAGTGGCGTATGGCTCGTGCGGCACGCCCAGTTCACTCAGGTAGTTGACTGCGGCAAGAAACGTCACCGCGCTCACTGATCCATAATGTGCGCTGATGGCGGCAGCGTCCACCGCTGGCAGTCTGCCCACGAACCGTAAAATCGGATACGACCACAACGGAATGCTCGCGCCCAGTGCCGTCGCGCCCAATGCGGGCAACCAGACCGCGCTCATGCCAGCCACGGACATAGCCACGCCTCCTTTAAAACCAATCGCGACGAGCAGGTAGATGGTAAGTCCGAGATAGAGTGGCTCGGGAAAACGCAAGTCGGTCTTGACCGCCGTAGCGATCAAGCCGAGCACGAAGAAAAGGACGGCCGGCGAGGCTAGGTTGGTCTGGATGGCTTCGAGATAGTCCATGCGAGTTCTATGCCGTAATTAGGGTTCGGTTCTTGGCGCGCGAATCCCGCGCCATGCGCGCCTTGAACCGCAACACGCTGGCTTGCAGCCGTGAATCGCTGCTGGCCAGGATTGTCACGGCCAGCAATCCCGCGTTGCGCCCGCCGCCGATGGCCACCGTAGCCACCGGCACGCCCGCCGGCATTTGCACAATCGAAAGCAACGAATCCAGTCCCTTTAACGCCCTACTCTCAATCGGCACGCCGATGACCGGCAACGGCGTGTGACTGGCGACCATGCCCGGCAAATGCGCCGCGCCGCCCGCGCCCGCGATGATGACCTTCAGCCCGCGCGCCGCCGCCGTGCGTCCGTAACGCGCCATGTCCATCGGCGTGCGGTGGGCCGAGACCACGCGCGCCTTGCAAGGCACGCCGAATTCCGCGCAAGCCTCGGCGGCGGCTTTCATGGTGGGCCAATCCGAATCGCTGCCCATGATGATGCCGACGAGCGGCGCAGGAGTTTTGCCTTTAAGTTGTGGTTTGGTCGTCTTGCTTTTCATTGTGTTCACACAAATCGGATGTAGTCGGTGGCGCGTTGGGCAGTGGCCTCCGCCTCTGCCAGCGTTTGGCCCAAAGCGGTGACATGGCCCATTTTGCGACCGGGAGCACTGCGGTTTTTTCCGTAGAGATGAACGTGCGCGCCGGGCTCGCGCAAGGCTTCCTGCAATCCCTGCGGTGTGCCCGGACCATCGGCGCTCGCCAGCAGATTAACCATTGCGGCGGCGCGCGAGCGCATGGCGGTCGAACCCAGTGGCCAGCCGAGCACCGCGCGGACGTGGTTCTCATATTGCGAGCAGACGCACGCCTCGATGCTGTAGTGGCCGGAGTTGTGGACGCGTGGCGCAAGTTCGTTGATGAGGAGTTGTCCGTCCTCGACCAAAAACAGTTCCACGCCGAAGCTGCCGATCGCGCCAACGGCTGCTGCGGCGCGACGAGCGAGCTCGGCGGCGCGTTCAGCGATCTCCGGCGCCACGGGCGCGGGCGCACGCACAACATGGCAAATGTGTTCGCGCTGCACGGTTTCCACCACCGGATAGGTGGCGACTTCACCGTCGCGGGCGCGCGTGACGATGACGGCCAGTTCGTTGGTGAACGGACAGAACTGCTCGGCGAAAAGCGCGTTGCCGGCGTCGCCGCCCAATTTGTTCCAGGCCGCTTCGATGTCGGCGGGCGAGCGCACGGTGGCGTTGCCCTTGCCGTCATAGGCATTGCGCCGCGCTTTGAGCAGCAGGGGCAGTCCCCACTCACCGGCGAGCGAGGCCACATCCTCGACCCGCTCCACCGCGCGCATCCGGGGCACGGGCAAACCGGCGTCGGCGAGTGTGTGCTTCTGAACGAGTTTGTCCTGAATCAGACGCACGGTGGTCGCTGACGGCCAAAGGGCGTGGCCGCGCTCCTCCAGCACCGCCAGCGCGCCGGCGTCCACGAATTCGTTCTCCAGCGTGACCACGTCCGCCCGGGCCGCGAGTTCGAGCAGCGAGGCCGGGTCATTCCACTCGCCGATGAGCGTGCGGGCGGCGACGCTGCCGGCGGGAAATTCGGGCTGCCGTTCCAGAATCACCACCTTGCAGCCGAGCTGCGCCGCGGCCTGTGCCGTCATCTTGGCGAGCTGCCCGCCGCCGACGATGCCGAGGGTGATCGCGTCCCGCAGGTCGGATGGCGGGCGAGAGACGGTGGTTGACCCCTTCTCAATAGTAGCCGCCGTCCCCGGTTGAAGCGCTGACTGGATGTCGGTGGCGCTCATCCGCGCCTCCCTTCCGCGAACGTCATCAACAGTTCAAACCGTCCCGTCACCGGATTGTAGGTGAAGAGTTCGGCGGTTGCCGCGTTGAAGAACCAGCCGTGAAGATGGAGCACGCCTTCCTCCAGTCGCTCCCGGACGCAGGGATAGCCGGGAAGATTCTCCACCGAAATGAGCACCGCCTCCAGTTCTGCCGCGCGCTGGCGCTCGGCGTTGTCGGTCAAATGCGCGTAGTGCGACTGAATCAAATCGCGGAGCGGAGCGGCTCGTTCCAGCCACCAGGCCAGATTGGCCTGGGGTGTTCCGGGAAGCGAACCGCGCAAGAGGGTCGCCATCGCGCAGCAGCGGGAGTGACCACAAACCACGATGGCGCGGACGCGCAGAACGCGCACCGCATAGTCGAGGGTGGCGACAAGGGAATCGTCGTCGCCGTCGGCAACGGCGTTGGCGGGCGGAACAAACGTGCCCAGCCCGCTGGCAAAACAGAATCCGTCCGGGTTGCTTTCCGTCAGGCGTTCGGCCAGCAGCCCCGCGTCGGCACAGGTGACGAGCAGCGCGGGTGGCGGCGGCTCGTGATGCGAGGCGCGGTGGAGCAGGTCGCGCGAAGCGCCGAAGTTTTCGGGGCGGAACTGGTGAAGGTTTTCAAGCAGGGGTTGCATGGTCTAAAGCGCCGCAGCGGTTTCTCTCGTCGTAGTCGAAGGCGCACCACGCCCGCACAGCCGCCGCAACGCGGCCAGTTGCTCCTGCAACTCCCGGGCCTGGCGCTCCACCAGTTTCAATTCGTCCTCCACGGTCGTCGCCCCGCCCTCGGCGACGTGCCGCGCGCGGTCGCGTTCCTCGATCTCCGCGTGCATCTCGGACATGCTGTTGAGGATGATGCCGATGAAGAGGTTCAGGATGATCATCGTGCCGAACACGATGAAGGTGACGAAATAGACCGCGACCTTGAACGCGGGCACGTGCTCGATGGCGCGGTTGAAGATGTCGCCCCAGTTGTCGAGGGTCACGATGCGGAACAGCGA
>JBDKHE010000082.1:0-4067 GCA_039797805.1 Verrucomicrobiota bacterium | reverse complement strand
GAGGGCGCCACGGTCATAGGAGTCCTTGAGCAGGTCAAAGCGCTCGGCGCGCTCGGCCGTGAGCGGTGCCACCGCGCGTTCCTTGCGCAAGGCCGTAAATTCGTGGAATTCCGCCACCATCTGCTTTTCAGCCACGGAATAGATCGCCGGCTCCTTCACCATCAGCGGCTGGAGCGTCTTCAGCGCCACCACGTTGCCACCGGCGATGCTCACGATCGCCATCATGATCGTCGTCACCGCGTAGAGTGTGGCGAGAAAGCGCTTGCCGAAGCGGTCCTCAAAGAGGTCGGCCATCGTCGTCAGGCGCACGCGCCGGAACCACACGCTCGTGAACCAGTAATACGGCGTCAGAAACAGCGTGATGAGGGCCAGCCAGGCACCGCCCGCGCCCTGCCGGTACACCGAGCTCGAGGTCGTCGTGGCCTGCCCCGGATCGGTCATCGTGCCGAAGCTCAGGAAAAACTGGAACCACTTGCCCAGCGAGCGTCCGCCGAGGAAGAAATCCTTTTCCCCCTTCACGCCGTGCGAGAGGACCTTGCCAATCGTCAGGATGATGAGGACGTAGGCGACAATGATCAGGGCGTCGAGCCAGTGGAGACCGAGGATATGCATGATGGGGTTGGGGTAGGCGGTTGGCGAAGGACGGCTCGTTAACGCGGGGCGGGCGGGAAAGGCCAGTAACCGGCCCCCTGCATGCGGCGTTCAAGTCCGAATGTGGTGAAAAGTTTTTCCGTGTCGGCGGGCGTCCGCCGGAAGGGCGTGAGTTCTCGATCACCGACCAGGGCCAGCAGCAGTTCGCCGATGATCGTGGTGGAATCCACGACAATCTGCTCCGGCAGCTTGTCGATCGTATCAGCGAAGTCATGGTAGTACCGCACCGACTCGCGCGGGATCGGGGCATTGAAGGTGATCGCCCGCACCCCGGCCAGTTGGTAGGGCGTGTGGTCGCTGCCGAACCAGTTGATGTTTTGCACGCCGAGGGCCAGCGCCCGCTCGCCGCGGTCCACCTGCCAGCGGGTCAGCGCCGGCACCAGCGAGTCATCGCCAAGCGCGTTGACCGCGATCGGCACGCCCACCATGTCGAGGTTGATCATGGCCACGATCGGGGTGTCCCCGATCAGTCCGGCCGCATGGCGTGAACCCCACAGGCCCTGCTCCTCGCCGTTGAACCAAATGAGCTCCACGGTCCGGGCCAACGGCCGCCCCTGGAGCGCACGGGCCAGGGCAAACAGCTGCGCCACGCCGAGACCGTTGTCCATGGCGCCCTGCCCCAGATCCCAGCTGTCAAAATGGGCGCCCACGATCACCCGCTCCGGCGAACGGCCGGGCAACACCACGCGCAGGTTGGCGGTCGGGGCCGGCACCGGACGCGACTTGGTTTCCATCCGCACCTTCACCGGCACGCCTCGCGCGAGCAGGCGCTTCAGCCAAAAGCCTTCCTCCTGCGTCAGCGAATAGATCGGCAGGGGCAGGTTATCTCCGGTAAAACCGCCCGTGCGGGCCAGCAACTGTCCTCCGCCCTCGCGGTTGATGAACAGGATTCCTTTCACGCCGCGCTCGACGGCAATCCGGGTGTAGTCGCGGGTCGAGAGCGCGACATTGGCATCCAGCAGCGCGATGCGCCCGTGCGCCTCCGCCGGGTAATCCACCTCCGCCCCGGAACCGATCGACACGACCTCCGCCTCGAAGGCCGGGTGCGCCTGCGATCCGGATATCGCGGCCACGCGCAGGCGGCGCGCAAACGGGGCCGTCAGTTCCACCCGATCGTCGCCACGTTCCCAACCGGCCATGACAAAGGGTTGCTCCTCGGGCTGCAGTCCGAGACCGCGCAGCTCTTCCGCCAGACGGTCCAGCGCCCCGCGGTTGGCCGCGCTCCCGGTCAGCCGGCCGCCAAAATCATCACACAAGCGCGTGAGCATCCCATGCGCCGCCTTGGCCGATTCGTCGAATGATTCGGCGGCCAAGACGGCCGGCCGGCAGAACAGGACAAGCGCCAGCAGCAAGGTAGGTACGGTTGTTTTCATGATTCCCGGATCCATACGCGCATCTCCCCTTCACCGCGGTTGGCCCACAGCGCATAGGGCACGGCGCACAGCCGTACGCCGGTGGTGGGGGCCGGCTCGGTGCCATAGAGTGGTCCGCTCGACTCGGTCCGCACCGCCTGACCCTCGATGATGACGCAGCCACCGAGGAGATCAGGGACGAAATGGGATTTGAGCACAGCCGACCGGGGCAGGCTGAGGGCGGACAAATGGGCGCCGTTGTCCACCTGCTCCACGCAGTACACAACCGGCCCGCGTTGCAGGGCGACCTGCCCGGCGGCGGCGGCGACCCGACTATCCGCATGCACGCGCTCGACCGGCATCGGCAGGTCCAAGGTCACCTTGTCACCCGGCAGCCAGGTCCGCTGCAACCGGATGTAACCATGCACCGGTTCCAAGGCGACGGGCTGTCCGTTCAAGGTGAGATGCGGGTGGCGACACCAGCCGGGCAATCGCAGTTGCAGGGCAAACGTCGCGGGCTTGGTCGCACTCACCGCCAGCTCAACGCGCTCCTGCCAGGGATACTCCGTCGTGATCTGCAGGGTAACGGGCACCGACTCCGCCGTGAAACGGATCGAGCCGCCGACATAAAGATGCACGGCCACGCCGTCCGGTGTCCGGGTAAAGGCATAGTCACCGAGGGAGGCGAGCAACCGTGCGATGTTGGGCGGACAGCACGCGCAGCCGAACCACGGCACCCGCTGCGTCTTGACCAGGTGGCACTCGTAGCGGCGCTTCGCCACCGCCGGCACCACCTCCAGGGGATTCACGTAGAAGAAGGTCCGGCCATCGAGGGAGAGTCCGGCGAGCACATTGTTGTAGAGCGCCCGTTCCATCACGTCGGCATGCCCGGCGTGCAGTTCCAGATCCAGCATCCGCCGGGCGCACATCATCACGCCGATGCCGGCGCAGGTCTCGGCGTAGGCCCGGTCGGGCGGCAGGTCGAAGGGCTCGCAGAATTTCTCCCCGTAGGGCTCGGTGCCCACGCCACCGGTGACATAGAGATGACGCGTCGTGATCGCGGTCCACAGCTGGCGGCAATGGTCGGCCGAGGTGGCGGTCGAGCCGTCCTTGGCCAGGTCGATCATCGCGGCCAGCAGGTACATCATCCGCACCGCATGGCCGACCGGTTCGGTGAGTTCCTGCACCGGCCGGGCGGCTTGCAGCGTCGCCAGCCCATCATGGTGCATGTGCCAGGGCAGCTTCCCATTCTCACCGCGGCGCCGGGCCTCGATTTCGAAATAGTTGGGCGCATGGCCGCGCTGGCTGATGAAGCACTCGGCGAGCTCCCGGTAGCGGGCCACCTTGGTGGCGCGTGCCAGCTTGATCAGCGCCAGCTCAATTTCCTCGTGACCGCAATAGCCCGGGGTCTGACCCAGGCCCGGGCCAAAGGTGGCGTCAATGAGATCCGCCAGACGGCTGACCACGACAAGCAGGGTGCGCTTGCCCGTGGCGTAAAAGTGCGCGACCCCGGCCTCGATGAAATGTCCGGCGACATAGAGCTCGTGACAGTCCCGCAGGTTGGCCCAGCGGTTCTGCGGCTCGACGAGCTGGAAATAAGTGTTGAGGTAGCCGTCCTTCTGCTGCGCCCGGGTGATGGTGGCGATCAGGCGGTCCAGCTCCGCCTCCAGCGCGGGCGCCGGGTGGGTGGCGAGACGGTAGCTGGCCGCCTCGATCCACTTGGCCATGTCCGAATCCTGCCAGAACAAACCGTGAAACTCCCCGGCCTTCTCCCCGGCCGCGACCTGGAAGTTGTGCACGCAGCCGCTGCGCTCCGCCCCTTCGATACGGTCATTGAGGGCTTCCCACTGATAGGGAATCACCGTGTCGCGCACGAGGCGCGCCCGCTCCGCGAGGAAGCCGTGCTCGATGCGCACCTGGGAAAGGGAAAATGCCGTGGGGTTGTTCATGCCGGCGAAAGCACTCGGGACAATAGCGACGCTACGGGCGCGATCATCCTGGGCGGAGCGAAGAACCCTGTGGTGCAATGACTGCTCCCTACGGCGATCATTCCTCCTTCGGATC
>JBDKHE010000081.1:0-9053 GCA_039797805.1 Verrucomicrobiota bacterium | reverse complement strand
TGGCGACAGCGGCATCGGCAAATCCGAGTGCGCCCTCGCCCTCATCGAGCGTGGTCACTCGCTGGTCTCCGACGATCTCACCTGCATCCGCCTGATGGATGAGCGCGACCTGCTCGCGAGTTCCCGCCCTCTTAACCGCGGTTACATGGAATGCCGTGGCATCGGCATCATCAATATCGCCGAAATGTTCGGCGTGAAAAGCATCCGCCTCGACAAGCGCCTGGATCTCGTCGTCTCCCTCCGCGAATGGTCGCCCGATGTCATCGAGGAACGCACCGGCCTGGAGGAGAACTATTACAACATTCTCGGCGTGAAGGTACCGCACATCGAGTTCTACGTCCGTCCCGGCCGCGATATCGCCCGGCTCGTCGAGGTCGCCGCGATGGTGCAGGCGCTGAAGAACATGGGCCACGATCCCGCCCGCACCTTCAACGAACGCCTCATCGCCCACATGGCGGAGCAACAGTCTGCACCTACCACCAGTCACAAGATCATGAGTGAGCCGCCTTTTCCGGAGGATGAGGACCACGAACTGGCGGGGGAACGTCCCTGATTTCATGCCTGCCTCCCGTTCTGACTCCCGTCTGCCCAACCAACTGCGACCGCTGACCCTCGAGGCCGGCATCGCCCCCTACGCCTCCGGGTCCGTGCTCATCGGCTTCGGCTCCACGCGGGTGATCTGTGCCGCCACCGTGGAGACCAAGGTGCCTTCCTGGATGAAGCAACAAGGTGTCAAAGGCGGCTGGGTGACCGCCGAGTACTCGATGCTGCCCTACAGCACGCTCGACCGGAAGCCCCGCGACATCGCCAAGGGCAAGATCGACGGCCGCACCGTGGAGATCCAGCGCCTGATCGGTCGCTCCCTCCGCGCCGTCCTCGACCTGCAGAAACTCGGCGAACACACCTTGTGGATCGATTGCGATGTGCTCCAGGCCGACGGCGGCACCCGCACCGCCTCGATCACCGGCGCCTACCTGGCGGCCCGTCTCGCCATCCAAAAGCTCCTCGACGCCAAGCGTATCACCGAGAATCCCCTCACCGATTCCGTCGCCGCCGTCAGCGTCGGCCTATTCAAGGGCGAGGCCCTGCTCGACCTGAACTATGTCGAGGACAAGGACGCGACCGTGGATGCCAATGTCGTCATGACCGGCCGCGGCCAGTTCGTGGAAGTCCAGAGCAGCGGCGAGGAATCGACCTTTTCCCACGACCAGCTCCAGGAACTGCTGGCTCTCGCCAAAGGTGGCCTGCAGGAACTGGCTTCGATCCAGACCGCCTTTCTCCAAAAGAACCTTCCGGCCGGCGCCACCCCCTGATTTGGCCCGTTAACTGCTTTTCCTCCCCCATGAAAAACGCCCTCGCCCGCCCCTTCGCTTTGGTTGCCCTCCTGCTGCCGGTTCTCGCCCAGGCCCATCCCGGCCACGACGGCGACCACGATTTCGGGTGGGATTTCAATACAGGCTTCACCCATCCTTTCCTAGGGTGGGACCACTTGGTAGCGATGCTAGCCGTCGGACTCTGGGCCGTGCAACTGGGTGGCCGCGCGCGGTGGATGGTTCCGGCATCATTTGTCACGGTCATGGCGCTGGGAGCCGCCCTCGCCCGCACGGGTGTCAGCATCCCCGGGGTCGAGCAGCTCATCGCCGCATCTGTGTTGGTCATCGGACTTCTGATCGCGACCGCCACCAAGCTCCCAGTCGCCGCCGGCATGTCCTTGGTCGGGCTTTTCGCCGCCTTTCACGGGTTTGCGCACGGCGTTGAAATGCCCGTCTCTACTGAAGCCTTGGGCTACGGCGCCGGTTTTATCCTCGCCACGATCCTGGTCCATTGTGCCGGCATCGGCCTAGGCACACTTGCCGCGATCCGCCATGAGCAGGCCACCAAGGCCGCTGGTTGGCTCATCGCAGCTTGCGGCATGGCTCTCTTCGCAATCTGAACATTCAGAGCTTCCGCGGATCGCAGGCCATCCGCGGGTAATGCCCCGCGAGAATTCCGCGCAATTGCTTCAGGGTTCTCCTGAGGCGGATGCTATCTGCGGCCACAAACTTGATGCTCCAGCCGCCCCGGCGGAGATCACTGACCCCGAGCCAGACGCCATCGCCATGCAGGCTCGCGACCTCGCTCCGCCACGTGGCGTCACCCCCGGCGACCAGGACCGCGTTGCCAAAGCACGCCTTTGGCCCTGATCCGGCCAGCGCGGCCAGGTCCTTCAGACCGGTCCCGCTTTGTTCAAAGCGCTCCTTGAGGATGAGTTCTCCGCCGAGCCGCACTTCCGTCTCAAGGCACAAGTGGTCCCAGACCCAGGCCTCGTTCTGGTGGGCCACGCGTCCGGGCATCAGCAGATCGACGAAAAACAATCCTCCTCCGGCCGCGACTTCAACCTGCGTCGTTTGTCGGTAGCGACTGCCCCGGTGCGGCACCAGCGGCTCGGGCAGCATTTCCAGCCATCCTCCCGTCTCGACGGCAAACCGCTGCACACACGCCGCCGAGCCGTCCGGCATCTTGAACACGCGGCTGGCGCTCGGGGTGGTGACCAGCAAGGCGGCTCCCTCGCCCACCTTGATGTCAGACTGCAGCGAGTCCCCTTCCAAAATGCCGGCGGTCGGATTCACCACCTGCACCAGCAACGTGCCGGTATCGGCGTCCCAATAGGGTTTGCTCAGGTGATAAGGAGCCCGGAATGACTGCGCCGCCAGCACGGTTTTCCCATCAGGCCGGGCCGCCGCTTCAAGCCAAAGATGTCCGGAGAACGTGCTCATGCCCCGGAAAGGTCGCCCACTATTGAGAATCGCGTAATAGCCTCTCGGAAGAAGGAATAACTTTCACGCCAGTCGCAACACACCCCGCCCTGTCGGGCACCCCTCTTCCTGGAGGGGATTTTCGGACCAGTTGATTGGGTCCCCTCTAGGAAGAGGAGTGGCGCGAAGCGACGGGGTGTGTCCGGCTGGTACGCGAGCCTGAACAAACTCACGGATGAGCACGAGGAGCCGCCCCGAACTGACATCCTGAATGAAATGGAGGGCCGGTCTCCTGACCGGCCGCGCGTGACCCGTCCGCCAACTGAACTGTTTTTCGCGACCATTCGTGTCCTTGCGTGGGCCGATCACGCCTTCGCGGTTTTCCCGAACAGCACCTCGCGCTCGATCCACGCGATCACCGCCGCAAGATTGTGCTCCCGCTTCAGGTCACAGAACAGAAAGGGCTTCGCCCCGCGCTGGATCTTCGCATCGCGATCCATCACGCCGAGATCGGCGCCCACCAGGGGCGCGAGATCGATTTTGTTGATGATGAGCAAATCGCTGTGCCGGATGGCGGGACCGCCTTTGCGCGGAATCTTGTCCCCTTCGGCAACGTCGATCACGTAGATGAACGCATCCACCAGCTCGGGGGAGAAAGTCGCCGTGAGATTATCTCCACCGCTCTCCACCAGCAGGAGCTGCAGGTCGGGGAACCTCGCCTCGAGCGCCCGGCAGGCCTGTTCGTTAATGGTGGTGTCGTCACGGATCGCCGTATGCGGACAACCCCCGGTCTCGACGCCCGCGATGCGCTCCGCCGGCAAGGCGCTGTGCTTGATGAGGAACTGCGCGTCTTCGGAGCAGTAAATGTCATTGGTCACGACCGCCATCGACCAGCGCGTGCGCATCTGCTGGCAAAGTTTGAGACAAAGCATCGTCTTGCCCGAACCAACCGGGCCACCGATGCCAATGCGAGGGGAGCGTTTCATGGAGAAGTGAGTGGTTTTGGGATAGGTCCTATGAGTCCTACAGGCCCTATAGCTACGAAATAAACATCCGCGAATCCGCCGTCTCGTGCCGCGCCGCCGCGATATCGAGCCAGGGATTGAACCAGCCGATATCCGCCACGGGCACCGCCTGGGCGGCGGTGATGAGCGCAGGCGCCTGAGCCAGGGTCTCGGTGAGCAGCGACTGGCTGGCGTTCTGGCCCAGGCGCAGCAGTTTCATGGCGGAGGACAACAAAGCAGCCACCGCGGCGTAATACACCCCGCCGAGCACCGCGCCCAAGGGCGCCCCCAGCACCCGGCCTTCAAGCGCCGCCGCCACCGGCGGTGAATACGGCCAGCCTCGTTCCGCGGCCAGCCGGGTAAACTCCAATGCCAGCGGGTGACCGTGCAGCGTGGCCATCAGCTCCGTCCGCTGCCGTCCGATGTTTTCCGACGCCATGCGCGCCTCGCGGGAAGTCTTCAGCGCAGAGGAAAGGATGCAAAGTTCACCAACCTTCTCCCAATCTCCCTCGCCCATGGCCCGCCAGGCATGCGTCGCGAGCGGCAGATCCGTCTGGCGCAACGCCGGCAGCGTCGAGAGTTCAAAGAACGCCTTCAGGGTCGCCCGGTCATGCACGACGCCCGCCTGCACCAATCCCTCCAGTCCGAACGAGTGCGCGTAGCTGCCCGTCGGGTAGAACGAATCCCCCGCCTGCAACAGGCCGACCACCCACGCCGCCTCAGTGTTTGTGACTGGGTCCGAGTTCATGTTGGGACTGGTTGCCACGGGCAAAGCGGCCCGGACGGAAAATGGCGGTCGTGGGTTGAAACGGCACATTCAGACGCTCGAACAATTGCCGCACCGCCGGCTCATCCGGCGCCAACAAGCGCGTCCGCTCAGCCTGCAACTCCAGATGCAGGTTGCCCACCGCCCAACCGATCCCTGCGGCGGCCGACGGGGCCACCGCCAGCGAAACTTCCAGCACCGCCTCGGGTTGCTGGGCAATCCCATAGCGCACTGTCGCGGTCTGCCAGAAGGTGTCGCCGTGACGCAACGGCCGCTCCAGCTCGAAGCCAAACTCGGTGCCGTCCGCCGCCGTCCCGCGCCAGATCCGCTTGGCCAGCGTGAGACGCGCCACTGACAGCTCAATCCCCATTAGGGACAGATCAGGCGGGACGATAGGGGCGTGGATCAACTGCAACATGGGCAAGCGTCATGAAAGCTGCCGCCGTGCCAGCGAGGCAAGCCCGCAGCTCATCTCCGGCTGGCCAGGTAGGCCCGCCAGCCGCCGTGCGCCGTGACATCCTCGGCGTTTGCGACGGCGATCGCCTCACAGAGGAACCCTTGCACGCTTGCGCCGTCCTTCAAAACCAGGGTGCCGATGCCGAGCGGCGCCGGAATCTCCGCCACAAAATGGCCGTAGGCATCCCGCGGCAACTCCCACACCTCGACCGCGATGGCCGCTCCGTCCGCCGCCACCCGCACAAGACCCGGCTTTGGCGGCGTGGTACCGGGCAGGGCATAGAGCCGGTATTGCGGTGCCGTGGTCGTCGCCTCCACCAAGGTCGCCCCGAGCCGCGTGAGTTGTCCGTTGAGAGGCAAGCCACTGAGGTGTGCCCCGCAAACCGCCAGGCGCACCGACGGACCAGCAGGCGCGAGGGCCCGCGGCGGAGCGGCTTCCCCGAGGAATCTCGCGCCGAGCCGAAGCAACCGGTCATCACAGAACGCCGGCGCCGCAAGCGTGACGCCCCAAGGCATACCGTTCGGCAGAAAACCCGCCGGCACGGCCAGACCACACTGGTCCAGCAGGTTCATGTGGTTCGTGTAATACCCGAGGTTGCTGTTGAGCCGGATGGGGTCGGCCTCCACCTCCGCGACCGTGTAGACCGTCCCCGCCGTGGGCGTCAGGAGGACGTCGATCTCGCGCCAAACCTGATCGGCTTGTCGGCGCAGTGCGGCCAGACGATACCCATACTCAAAACCTGAGACGGCAGTCAGGGCGCGCGCCGGTTCGATGATCCGGCGAGTCACGGGATGCAGGGAATCCGGCTTTTTCTCGATGAAGTCGCGGATGGCCGCGTAGCGCTCCGCCACCCACGGTCCCTCGTACAGCAAACGGGCGGGATCCCGGAAAGGAGTGTAATCAATCTCCACGATCGTCGCCCCGAGTTGCCGCCACTTGTTCACGGCGGCGGCGAAGAGCTGCGCCGCCGCGGCGTTGCCGAAAAACTCCCGCTGGTCGGCGCGCGGAATGCCGATCCGGGGCGGCCAGCTTTCGTTGGCCAGCGGCGGCTCGGCCCGACGGCTGAACGGATCCTCGGCATCATACCCGGCCGCCACCGCCAGCACCTCGGCCGCCTCACCCACGGTCCGCGCAAAAATCGATACGCAGTCGAGCGAACGGCACGCGGGGACCACGCCCCGGGTGCTGAGCAATCCCTTGGTCGGCTTCAGTCCGATCAGGTTGTTGAACGCAGCCGGGACACGGCCGGATCCCGCCGTATCCGTGCCAAGAGCAAAATCACACAGTCCCGCAGCCACCGCCACGGCCGAACCGCTGCTCGATCCGCCCGGAAGAAAGTCCGATCCAAACGGATTGACCGGCACGCCATAAGGCGAACGCACGCCCACCAACCCCGTTGCGAACTGATCGAGATTGGTTTTCCCAAGCGGAATCGCGCCCGCCGCCACCAACCGGGCCACCACCGGCGCGGAGACCGCCGGCGTGTAGGCAAAATCGGGACAGGCCGCCGTGGTCGGCAGACCGGCCAGATCGATGTTGTCCTTGATGCCAAAAGTGACGCCGCGCAAGGGACCGCTCGGCGCCCCGACGGCCGCCGCCTCGATCGCGGCACGCGGGCATCGTGAAATCCAGACCGGGTCCTGGTCACGGGCGTCAATTCGGTCCAGCTGGGTTTTGAGATCGGAGGCTTTCATTCAGGTCACGGGTTTGACGATCACCAACGCATCACCCGCCTGCACCGGACGTCCCTCGGCGCAGAGCACCTCGGTGACCTCGCAGGTTTCGGTCGGGTGCACGGCGATTTCCATCTTCATGGATTCAAGCACCACCAGCGCCTGATCCTTCGTCACGCGCTGGCCGGGCTGCACGTTGACCTTCCAGACATTGCCCGGCACGGAGGCCGTGACCGCCTTGTGGCCGGCGGGTAGCGCTGCATGGGCCCCGCTGGCAGCAGAGGCCTCGGCTTCGGCGGAGAAATTCAACTGGCCCGATTCCGCCCACCGCTGGCGCTCGGCCTCAAAGGAGGCTTGCTGCCTCGTCTTGAAGGCGGTGATGGACGCTTCGTTGTCGACGAGGAACTGCTGGTAGTCGCGAAGGCGGAAGGTCTGGTGTTCCACCTTGAGCTTGAAACGACCCAGCGGGAAATCCCGGCGAAAGCGCAGCAACTCCTCGGCGCTGCACTCGTAGAAGCGGATTTGGTCGAAGAAGCGCAGGAGCCACGGCTGGCCGTCGGTGAAGTCGGCCGTCTGCCTCCAGCGGCTCCACATCTGCACCGTGCGCCCGACGAACTGGTAGCCGCCGGGGCCTTCCATGCCATAGACGCACATGTAGGCGCCGCCGATGCCGACGGCGTTTTCCGGCGTCCAGGTGCGCGCCGGGTTGTACTTGGTGGTCACGAGCCGGTGCCGCGGATCGGCGGGCGTGGCGACCGGGGCACCGAGATAAACGTCACCGAGCCCGAGCACGAGGTAACTGGCGTCGAAGACGATGCGTTTCACCTCGTCCACGGAATCGAGCCCGTTGATGCGGCGGATGAACTCGATGTTGCTCGGACACCACGGAGCGTCCTTGCGCACAGTCTGCATGTACTTGCGAATGGCGAGGAGCGTGGACTCGTCTTCCCAGGACAGGGGCAGGTGCACGATGCGCGTCGGCACCTCCATGTCGGCCACGGCGGGCAGGTGCGACTCGGCATAGATCAGGGTCTCCATCAGCCGGGCCAGCGGCAGCACGCGGCTGTCGTAGTGGATCTGCAACGAGCGGATGCCCGGCGTCAGATCCAGCAGACCGGGCGTGTGATTCGCCTGCAGCCATTCCATGAGCGCATGCACCCGGAAGCGCAGCGTGAGATCGAGCACGAGCGGTCCGTATTCGACCAGCAGGTATTTGTCGCCGGACGGACGGTAGCACACCGCGGGCGAACCGGGTTTTTCGGCGATCCGATGCAGCGCGGCATCCGCGGGCACAGGCACAGGCTTGCGGCTGGAACGGAGGCGAACCGGTATGAGCGTCTCGATGGCCGCCTCCTGAGCAGCCTCGCGTTCCCGGGCCTCAACGGCGGTCACGAGCCGGAAACGCACCTTGTCGCCCGGACGCAGCTGACCGGTCTTCCATAGGTCGGCCGCGATGATCGTGGCCGGGCACACGAAACCGCCGAGACTGGGACCGTCGGGGCCCAGAATGATCGGCATGTCGCCGGTGAAGTCGATGGTGCCGACAGCGTAGGCGTTGTCGTGGATGTTCGACGGATGCAACCCGGCCTCGCCGCCATCGGTGCGCGCCCAACGTGGCTTGGGCCCGATGAGACGCACGCCGGTGCGGGCGGAGTTGAAATGCACTTCGTAGGTCGAGGCGAACAGATCGGCGATGTCCTCGGGTTGGAAGAAATCGGGCGCGCCGTGCGGGCCATAAAGGACGGCAAGCTCCCACTCGCGGAAATAGGGCGGCACCAGCGACGCCGGCAGCCGGCGCAGGGCGGTGCTCTCACTGCCTCCGGCCCCGCCTTGAGGGTTCACGCGCAAAATATCCCCCGTCCGCAAAGCCCGGCCGGCGTGGCCACCGAACAATCCCAGCGTAAATGTGCTCTTGCTGCCGAGGTAATCCGGGACGTCGAAACCATGCCGGACCGCGAGGTAGGCGCGCATACCCGCGCCCTGAATCGGACCGCAGCGCAAGGTCTGACCCGCCTTCACCCGCACCGCCCGCCAGCGCTCGACCGGAACGTCGTCGAGCGTCGCCCCGGTATCGGCGCCGGTGAGAGCAATCACCGCCGCGGTATTGAATTTCAGGATGGGACCGGAAAGCGTGATCTCCAGACCGGCCGCAGATGCCGGGTTGCCGGCGAGGCGGTTGGCCAGACGGAACGCCAGGCCATCCATCGGACCGGACGGAGGCACGCCCACATCCCAATGACCGAGCCGGCCCGGGTAATCCTGCACCGTGGTCTGGGTGCCGGCCTCCAACACCTCGATTGTCGGGGCGGCATACGGCAACTTCTCCAAATACCGCGTCGTGACCTTCCCCGCGCGAAAACCCTTGGAGGCAAGAATCTGGCGGAGATAAAGCAGATTGGTCTCGATCCCGGCCACGCG